>CANRGW010000096.1 GCA_947630205.1 uncultured Bacilli bacterium | reverse complement strand
GAAAGATTTAGAAGAAATATTCCCAAAAGAAATTATTAAAATAGCAAGTGGTGCTTATAAGTTAGATAAAATTATTTATTCTACCGAAAATGAATATTTGATTGAATATTATAAAAAAATTATTGTAGGAATGACCGAAGATGTTCGTGTAATCATGATTAATTTAGCAAGTCGAGTTACTTTAATGCGAAATATAAAAGATTATAAAAAAGAAGATGCTAAAAGAATTGCTAAAGAGTCTTTAGAAATTGTAGCACCTATTGCTCATCATTTAGGTATTTATAAATTAAAAAGTGAATTGGAAGATTTATCTTTAAAAGTTTTAAAACCAGATGTTTATCGTGATATTGTTGAAAAATTAAATAGTAAAAAAAGAGAACGAGATAATCTTATTAATAAAATGACTATAGAAGTTAAAGAACTTTTAGATAGTCATGATATAAATTATGAAATTAAAGGACGTAGTAAAAGTATTTATAGTATTTATAATAAACTTGATAAAGGGCGAAAATTTAATGATATTTATGATTTGTTTGCTTTAAGAATTATGGTTCAAGATGAAGCCTTATGTTATTTAGTTTTAGGACTTATTCATTCTAAATTTCGACCAATTCCTAAACGTTTTAAAGATTTTATTGCGATGCCTAAAAGTAATGGTTATCGTTCTTTACATACAACTGTTTTTGGCGTTGAAAACAAATTATTTGAAATTCAAATTAGAACTTTTCTTATGAATGAAGTAGCCGAGAATGGTTTAGCGGCTCATTGGTCCTATAAAGAAAATCGAAAAGCCGATCGTTTATCATCAACTGACCAAAAGTTAGAGTTCTTTAAAACGGTTATTGATAATTATCAAAATAAAGTAGATACTCATAATGTTTATGAAGAAATGAAAGATGAAAAGATGCATGGCAATATCTATGTCTTTACTCCTAAAGGTGATGTAATAGAATTACCAAATGGCTCAACTCCTATTGATTTTGCTTATAAAGTTCATACTAAAGTAGGAGAAGAGATGGTTGGGGCAATTGTTAATAATACGATTGTTCCTTTGAATTACGTTTTAGAAGATAATGATGTTGTAAAAATTAATACTAGTAAACAATCAACCGGTCCTAAATTGTCATGGTTAAAGATAGCCAAATTAACGCAAACGAAAAATAAAATAAAATCTTTCTTTCAAAAAGAACATAAAGAAGAAATAATAAAATATGGGGAAAATTCTCTGGATACTTATTTAAGAAAAAAACATATATTAAAAAAAGAATTTTTATCCACCGTTAATGTGGAAAAAATTATTAAAGAGTTAAAATGTCGAGATTTAGATGAAGTTTATTTAAATCTTGGTAATAATAAATATACACCTAAATCAATTGTCGAAATAGTTTATCCGGAAGTAAAAACAAAAGTTTTAAAGAAAGAAGTTTTGTCAAATAATAATACTGATATTAAAGTTTCGGGAATAGATAATATAAAAGTTAATATTGCTTCTTGTTGTAATCCTTTACCCGGTGATAAAATTGTAGGGTTCATTACCAAAAGTAATGGTATTTCTATTCATCGGTTAGAGTGCTCTAATATTTTAAATAAAGAGCAAGTTATTGATGTTAAATGGCAAACAAATACTAAAAATAAATATTTAACGAAAATAAGAATTTATACTAATAGTAATATTAGTAATTTAGGAGATATAATTAATAAATTAACTAGTTCAGGTCTTGTTATTAATAATATTGTAACTAATATAGTTGACTTGAAATATAGTTATCAAATAACTTTTCATATTGCATCAAGTAAAGAATTAGATAATATCTTTAAAAATTTATTGAAATTAGATTATATTGTTGATATAGAAAGAGTGATAAAATGAGAGTGGTTGTTCAAAGAGTCAAAAAATCAAGTGTGAAAGTAAATAAGAAAATTGTTGGTAAATCAGATTATGGTTTTATGCTTTTAGTTTCTTTTACGGCAGGTGATACAGAAAAAATAATTGATTATATGGTAAATAAAATTTGTAATTTAAGAATTATGGATGATGAAAATGGGGTTATGAATAAAAGTATTTTGGATATTAAAGGTAATATTTTGTCAATTTCCCAATTTACTTTATATGGTGATGCTAAAAAAGGTAATCGACCTAGTTACATTAAAGCCTTAAATGGTGAAGAAGCCTCTAAACTATATGATATGTTTAATGAAAAATTAAATAAATTTGTGCCAACGGAAACCGGAATTTTTGGAGCAGAAATGGAAGTTTCTTTAATTAATGATGGACCAATCACGATTATTTTAGAGAAGGAGGCTTAATATGCGAATACTTTGTATAGGTCATGCAGCCTATGATATAACTTTACCCGTTGAAGAATATCCTATTGAAAATAAAAAAGTAAGATTGAAAGAGAAAAAAGTTGAATGTGGTGGAGGACCAGCAGCAACGGCTGCTTATTTACTGGCTTTATGGGGAATAGATACTAGTTTTTCAGGAGTAATTGGCAATGATTTATATGGTTCTCTTATCAAAGAAGAATTTCAAAAAGTTGGAGTTGATACTACTTATTTAGAAACCAATAATGATAAAAAGACAACATCTAGTTATATTTTGGCTAACAAATCTAATGGTAGTAGAACAATAATTACTTCAAGAGATCCTAGTCTAAATTTTGAAAAGATAAAAAAAATACCTGAAACATTTGATTATATTTTAGTTGATGGTGATGAAGTCGATTTAGCCCTTCAAACATTAAAAGAGAATAAAGGCAAAAGTATTTCAATGCTTGATGCTGGTAAAAGTGATGAAAATACCGTTAAATTAGCACCTTTTGTTGACTATTTAGTTTGTTCTAATGATTTTGCAAGAGATTATACTAAACTTGATTTATCTTATGATAATCTTGATAGTATTAAAGCTGTTTATGAAAAATTAGTTGAAGATTTTAAGGGACAAATTATTATTACCTTAGAAAAATATGGTTCATTTACGAAATTTAATGGTGAATATCATCTTATTCCAAGTATAGAAGTTAAAGCCCTTGATACAACAGGAGCAGGAGATATTTATCATGGAGCCCTTCTTTACTTTTTAAGTCAAGGATATGAACTTTTAAAGGCTATGCGACTTGCAAATATTACTTCGGCTTTATCAGTTCAAAAAATAGGAGGAAGGTATTCCATTCCAAGACTTGAGGAAGTTTTAGTTTATGATAAATAATTTACCAACTTTAGATTTACATGGAGAATATAAAGAAAGTGCTATTATATTGACAAACGAATTTATAAATGATAATATTACACTTAAAAATGAATATATTTGTATCATTCATGGAATAGGAATGGATATTATAAGAAAAGAAGTTCATAAGTACTTAGAAAAAGATAAACGAGTAAATTCTTATAAACGAGATTTTTTTAATCCAGGATGTACAATTGTAAAATTAAATATGAGAGGTTAAAATGGGAAAAATAATTGTTATATCAGGACCAAGTGGAACTGGAAAAGGAAAAGTAATTGAAGAATTAATCAAAATTTATAAGGAGAATTCTGAAGAAATAAAGTTATCAGTATCTGATACTACTAGAGAACCAAGAGTAGGTGAGATAAATGGAGTACATTATAATTTTATCAGAAGAGAAGAATTTTTAGCTAAAAAAGATAGAGGCGAGTATTTAGAAAATAATGATTATAAAGGAAATAGTCAATTATATGGTACACCTCTAAGTGAAGTAGTTGATAAAGATTATGATGTTGTTTTAGATATTGATATTAATGGTTATAAACAAGTTATTGCTAAATGTCCAGACACTATTGGCTTTTTCATTACAACACCTGATATGGAAACGCTTGAAAAGAGATTACGTGGTAGAGGAACAGAAACCGAGGATGTAATTGCTAAACGTATGCAAAGAGCCAAAGAAGAAATTGCCGAAAGTGAAATTTATCCTCATGTCATTATTAACTATGATAATGGTGTAAGAGATGCGGCTTTAGAAATTTATAATATTTTAAAAAGTTATGAACCTAAAAATAGAAATAAAAATAAAAATGTTATATAAAGTCATATTTCCTTGACTTTTTCTTTTGCAATTGAAGAAATAATTTTATATAATAATAATTAGGAGGGGTTACTATGTTTAAAGAAAAATTAGCCTTAGTACCAGACTTACCAGGAAGTTATCAAATGAAAGATAAAGATGGTAATATTATCTATGTTGGTAAAGCCAAGAATTTAAAAAAACGTTTAAAAAGTTATTTTACAGGTCGAGTTACTGGTAAAACTAAAAAACTTGTTTCAGACATTACAGATTTTGAATACATAGTAACTAAAAGTGAATTAGAAAGTTTAATCTTAGAAATAACTTTAATAAAAAAATACAATCCTAAATATAATATTTTATTAAAAGATGATAAAAGTTATCCTTATATTGAATTTACTAAAGATAAATATCCTTTATTAAAAGTTGTTAGAAATACAAAAAAGAAAAAGAATAAAAATAATTTATATGGACCATTCCCTAATGTTGGAAGTGCTAGAAGAACTGTTGAAATGTTAAATAGAATATATCCTTTACGTAAATGTGAAACTTTAAAAAAAGATTATTGTCTTTATTATCATATAGGAGAATGTCTTGGTTATTGTAAAAATGAAGTTGATGTTAATAAATTAGAAGAAATGCGAAAAGAAATTATAGCTTTTTTAAATGGAGATGCTAGTTTTATTTTAAAAAAATTAGAAAATGATATGCAAGTTGCTAGTTCAAAAATGAATTTTGAAAAGGCTTTAGAATATAAAA
>CANRGW010000095.1 GCA_947630205.1 uncultured Bacilli bacterium | reverse complement strand
TTCAAAAAATAAAAAACTTAAGACATATAGAAAATAGTATCAAGGATACTAGATTTTTATATGTCTTTTTGTGTTGACGAAAAAATTAAAGAAAAAGGAAAAAAATAGAAAGAGAGGATGAAGTATGGAAGATAATGAAAATGATAAAAAGAAAATATTAACGATGGCTGGTATAGTAGTAGGATTAATGATAATAACATTAGGTGTATCCTATGCATTCTTTAGTTTTAGAAAATCAGGAGATAATAATGAATTAATAGTAGGGGATATCTACATGCATTATAAAGGACAAAATATGGGAGTAAATATAGATAATGCAATCCCAAGTGAAACATATAACCCAGATGAGTATTTTGAATTTACAATTGAAGGGAAAAATACTTATACAGAAAAAGATATATGGTATGAAATAGACTTGGTGTATGGAGATGCTCCAGTAGATAGAACAATAAGATTAAGAGATGACTTATTAAAATTTACCTTATTTGAAAAAGTAGGCGAAGATGGGGAAGAAACAAAAGTATTAGATGGAGTAAGTTATGAAAGTATAAATAACACAAAGATATGGGTAAATAAAATAGATAAAGATACAACCGAAGAAACGAAAATAACATATAAACTATATATGTGGATAAGTAATAGATTAACAATAGGAAGAGATTATACAGCCGATGAATGGAATAGTAATGTATATGCAAGTGTAAAGGTTAATGTCAAAGGAGACTTTAATGCAAAAGTAGCCGATGAACCAAAAGAGGAAGAACCATCTCTATCAACAAATATGGTTGAAAGGTTGAAAAATTTAGCATATTCAAGTGAAAAGGAAATGATTGCAATAGATGTAACAGATAAAAGTAATATAACAAAGTGTGATAGTGTTGATGCATGCAAAGGGAAAACAGTAGAATATAGATATTCAGGACCAGAAGTAAATAATTATATATATTTAAAAGGTAATGAAGGAAATAAAGAGAAATGGAGAATAATTGGAGTATTTAAAGATGACAAAGTAGGAGAATACATCAAAATAGTAAGAAATGAAGTGTTGCCAGAAAGTTATTTGCCAGAAACGTTTGGTAGTTCGTCAAATCCGATTTTAGCAAGTGAATTTTCTGAGCGTATGGATTATAATGTTGTTTATTGGAATTTTGAGGGTAAAAGTAGTGATTGGTCAAAAGCAGGCTTACAATCTTATTTAAATTCTGAACAAGATGAAAAAGGCACAAAGGGATACTTAAGTTACTTATCAAATGATACAAAAGAATTGTTAGTTGAACCAAAATATTTTTTAGGAGCAATACAAACAGATACAACAAAAGAAGCATATAAACATGAAAGAGATGTTGAGAATTGTGTCGGTGAGAAAGGTCCAAGTTCAAATAATTCTTCAAGTGCACTAGAAAGTGAAAATAGTGGTTGTCATGTATGGTCTGGTAATTCAGCAACATGGAATGGAAAAGTAAGTTTGAGTAGTGGTGATTGGGATAGTTCTTTAGAAGATAGTCGAAATACAATTGGAAAAAAATCGTGGATGAGTTCATTTGAAAACACTTCGTGGTATAACAATAATATTTGGTTATTATCACCTTCATCAGAAGAACAGTGGTTTAGTAATTTTTTTAGAACATCTATTGATTGTAATTATACATGCGTAACTACATTAGAGCCTCAATCCTCGGGAGTATTTGTGCAGGGTGCATCAAATAGTGGATTTTCAATGAGTGATGAATTTAATACCTATAATGGTATAGGTGCTGCTTTTGTTTTGCCTGTCCTTGCTTTATCAAATGTTTCTTCTTGGATTTCAGGAGATGGGACTTTTAGTTCCCCTTATGAGATATTTTCTTAGTAAAAAAAGGAGTGGGATTTTTTCTCACTTTTTAATTTTGTCTCTTTTCTTTACAATTATGTATTTTTATTTTAATATAGGACATGTATAGTAATTTTAAAGTAGTAAAAATAGTTGGGTAGAATTATTAACTTTGGTAGTTTGCGTTGCTTTCCCCTTCGTCTAACGGTTCTAACTATGCGGCTAACTGGAACAACACAGGCAACGTGAACGGAAACAACAACGTTTATAACAACAACAACGGCGTTCGGCCAGCCCTTTATGGACTAGAGTATTTGATTAAGGTTAAATATGTATGTATAAAGGACATTTCTATCCAGGATTATATCCAAAGGGAAATATAGATAACTTGGGATACGTCTTTAAGTTTAAAACTATATGTGAAATTTTGTAATTATTTTTACTACTTTAAGATTTTCGTTCGTTACTTTTTAGAGTAATGGACTAATATTAGAATTTTTGAATTTTGGTTGAAAAAAATAAAAAGTATGTTATCATAAATTATAGAATAGGCTAGGTATATGATAGTATAACATAAAGAAAGAAGGCTGTTAGTAGTATATGAATTGTGTAAAAATTAGAAAAAGTGGGACATTTTATAGTGTATTTGATGATGATTGTTATGTTTTATATTTTTTACTTGATTATAAAATTAGTAATAGTAAAATTGGCTTTCCTAAATCAGCATTAAATAAAGTAATTAATCTTTTGGAAGAAAATAAAGTTAATTATGAAATTGTAGGAAGTGAAGAAAAACGTAATTTTAAAAACTTAAATAGGTATTTAAAATTAGTTAATCATGGAAAAGAAAAATATGATAAAGAAATGCATTTTGTAAATATTAAAGAAAAAATAAAAAATGTTAGTCCTGAAAAATTAGAAAAGATACTATTAACGATAGAGAATATTTTAAATGAACAATGATAAGTTTATAATTGGAAAATATGTTAAAGAATTTATTTTGCTTCTTGATGACTTTTTAATAAATTATCCTAAAAAGTATTTTGAACTTCGTAATCGTTTAGTAAATGATGCTTATAATTTATTAGAATTAGTTTATGTTGCAAATTATACTGAGAAAGAAAATCGAAAGCCTATTCAAGTACAAGCCATGATGAAAATTAATTTACTTGATTTTTATATTGAAGAAAGTTATAAAAAAAGAATAATAAGTGAAAAACAATCTTTAAAATTAAGTAATAAATTATTAAATATTAATAAAATGTTATATAAATGGGTTAATGATGAAAAATGTTCTGATTAAAGATTTAATGGATATTTATGATTTAGAAATTAGAAAGAATTGTCGTAATAAAAGAAAAGTTTTTGCTTTTGAAAGAAATAAAATGCAAAATCTTGCTAGTATATATAATTCTTTAATTACTAATGATTATTATCCTGGACGTTATAATATTTTTATTATTCGAGAACCGAAGTATCGAATTGTTATGTCTTTAAATATTCGTGATAAGATAGTCAATCATTATTTAGCAAGACATGTTTTAATTCCCAAACTTGATAAATTTTTAAGTGATAGATGTATTGCTACTAGAACAGGTTATGGAATAAGTTATGGGGTTAAGTTAGTTAAAAAATATTTAGAAAAGAATAAAACATATGGAAATTTTTATATATTAAAGATTGATATTAGGAAGTATTTTTATAATATTGATCATGGTGTTTTAAAAAGTTTACTTAAAGATAAGTTAGATAAAGATGAGTATTTATTGATATCAAGAATTATTGATAGTACTAATCGAGATTATATTAATATGGATATAGATAAAAGAATAGATGAAAAAATGCGCAAAAATCCTTATAACGTCAAGGAATTAAATGAGTTGCCACGTTATAAAAAAGGAAAAGGTCTTAGTTTAGGGGCAATGACTAGTCAATTTTTGTCTATCTTCTATTTATATAAATTAGACCATTATATTGTTCATGATTTACATCTTAAGTATATGGTTCATTATATGGATGATATTATTATTATGCATCATGATAAAAAGTATTTGTATGAATGCTTAGATAAGATTGAACATGTTTTAAATGAGTATTTTAAATTAGAAGTAAATAGGAAAAAAACTAAGGTTGTTTCTATTAAAGAAGGATTTACTTTTCTTGGTTATCGTTTTTTTATTCATAATAATAAGACAGTTATGAAAATAAAGAAAGATACTATAAGAAAGGTTAAAAGGAGGGTTAAAAAGTTAAAATTTTTGTATATGAAAAACTATATATCATTTGATAAAGTATTTTGTAGTTTGAATACTTATTTATATAGTTTTAAATATGCTAGTAATATTAAAGTAGTAAAAATAGTTGATAAGTATTTTAGTAAGGTAGAATAATTAACTTGTGTCGTTTTAGTGCTTTCCCCTACGTCTAACACAGCTAACAATGCGGCTAACTGGAACACTTCCGGCAACGTGAACAACAATAACGTTTATAACAACAACAACGGCGTTCGGCCAGCCCTTTATGGACTAGAATATTTGATTAAGGTTAAATATGTATGTATAAAGGACATTTCTATCTGCGATTTTATCGGAAAGGAAATATAGATAACTTGGGATACGTCTTTAAGTTTAGAACTATATGTGAGTAAATATAGTAGGTATTTATTTGTCAAGAAATTATATCCAAATTATTTAGTTTTTTTACGTAGTAAAGATAAACTTGAAACTTTTGGAACTGATTTAGAAATTTTAAATATTGTAGGTTTAGATAAGGTTTTTGATATTAATACTAATTATATTGTTTTGGATAACTTAGATATTATTAAAATAAAAAAGTTTCCATCTAACAATTATTTTTACTACTTTAAGATTAAATTAGCAATTGATGTTGTTGATTATATAGAAAATAGAATATAGTTTCTATTTTTTTTACTTATTAATTAAAAAGTCAAGTGCAACTTTTAGAATAATCAATAATAAGTAAATAATGCGATTTATGCCGAGAAAACT
>CANRGW010000094.1 GCA_947630205.1 uncultured Bacilli bacterium | reverse complement strand
AGAATTAAATTATACTTCTAATATTACAAGTGGTAAGATTTATTCTTCGGTTATTGAAAAAGAAAGACATGGTGATTATCTAGGAGCAACGGTTCAACTAGTTCCTCATATTACAAATGAAATTAAAAACAAAGTTTATGAAGCAGGTTTAACCTCTAAAGCCGATATTGTTATAACAGAAATTGGGGGGACTGTTGGAGATATTGAGTCTCAAGCCTTTATTGAAACTTTAAGACAAATTCAATATGAAAAAGGTCCTAAAGAAACAGCCTTCGTGCATACGACTTTAATTCCTTACATTGTTGGTAGTAATGAACTTAAAACTAAACCAACCCAAAACAGTGTTAAAGATTTACAAAATATGGGAATTAGACCAAATTTCTTAGTATGTAGAACACCTTTTTCTACCAGTGATGCTATTAAAGAAAAATTAAGTTTATTTTGTTCTATTTCCAAAACCAATATAATTGATTGTGTTGATGCTAAAAATATCTATGAAGTACCTCTTAATTTACATAAACAAGGAATTGATGAATTAATTTTAGAACAATTTGAATTACCTATTAATAAGGCTAATTTAAAAGATTGGGAAGATTTATTAAAGAAAATGGATAATCTTCACGACGAAGTAGAAATTGCTTTAGTTGGTAAATATGTTGAATTACATGATGCCTATTTATCGGTTGCTGAAAGTTTAAGACATGCTGGTTATAAATATCATACTAAGGTTAATATTAATTGGGTTAATTCAGAAAACTTAGAAAAAGATAATGTTAATTTAAAAGAAGTATTTAAAAATACTAAAGGTATTTTAGTACCAGGAGGTTTTGGAAACAGGGGAATTGAAGGAAAAATAAAAGCCATTAACTATGCAAGATGTAATAATATTCCTTTTCTAGGTATTTGTCTTGGTATGCAACTATCCGTTATTGAATTTGCAAGAAATGTATGTAATTTAGAAGATGCCAATTCAACCGAATTTAATCCTTTATGTAAAAATCCTATCATTGATTTAATGAGTGACCAAAAAGCCGTTATCAATATGGGAGGAACTTTAAGACTTGGAAACTATAATTGTAAAATAAAAAAAGGAACGCTTGCTTATAATGATTATAAAACAGATTTAATAAAAGAAAGACATCGTCATCGTTACGAATTTAATAATAAATATTTAAATTTATTAGAAGAAAAAGGAATGGTATTCTCTGGTATAAATGAAGAAAGTAATTTAGTAGAAATAATTGAAATACCTAAACTTAAACACTTTATTGCTTGTCAATTTCATCCGGAATTTAAATCAAGACCAACTAGACCTCATCCCCTATTTGACTCTTTTGTAAAAGCAAGCATTGATAATAAATAAAACAATGAACCAAAAAATTCATTGTTTTTTCCTTTTTTAAAAAGAAATTAAACTTATAAACTTAGGAATAAAAATAATTAAACCAATTAAAGCCGCAAAGAAAGCAACAACTAAAACGGCTCCGGCCGATACATCTTTCGCAATCTTTGCTTTAGTATCTTTATAAGGCATTACCATATCAACAACTGTTTCAATAGCCGTATTAAATAATTCCGAAGTAAGAACAATTGCAAAAAGAATTAAACAAATAAGCCATTCATAATAACTAATTTTAAAAATAACCCCAGCTAAAATAACTAAAAATAACATAACACAATGAATACGCATATTCTTTTCACTTTTAAAAGCACTAAAAATACCATCTATTGCATAATGAAAACTATTTGCCAGTCTTTTTTCTTCATCCTTAATAATTTTTTTTCTAAATAATTTCATAATCACTTCTCCAATACAAATTTTTTAGTAACACTTATATAAACAATTAAATAAGAAATTCCTAATAAAAAGCCTGCTAAAACATCACTTGTATAATGAACACCTAAATAAATACGACTAATACCAATTGCTATAATTAAAATACTTAATAAAAGAATAATTGTCCACTTTAAATATTTATTTTTAACATACTTATAAATTAAATAAATTAAATAACCATAAAAAGCCAAACTAACCATTGAATGTCCCGATGGAAAACTATAACCCGTTTCTTTTATTATTTGATAGCCAATAGGTCTTTTTCTTTGTAAAACATTTTTAAGTAAATAATTTAATAAAGCAACTAACCACAAATTAGAAAAAATGGCAACACCAATCTTTTTATTTTTAATTATTAAAAGAAGGGAAAAAGCAACAAAAATCATGACTACCCCACTTCCAAATTCAGTTATAAATTTAGCAATAGGTGTTAGAAAATCATTTATTAAATATTTAGATACAAATTGATAACCAAAAATATCAATTTCTAAGTATTCTTTCTTAAAAACACTTTCCGTTATAATTATAAATATAAGTAAAGAAATAAATAATACTAACCATTTTATACTTTTTAAAAGAATAACTTTAATTTTAGGTAAATCTTTCTTATTATATAATTTTTTTAATTTACTGCTTAACAAAACTTACCATCCCCTCAGCCATATCTAAATTTTCTTTTAAAGATATAGGATTATTTATTTTTCCAATTCTAGTATATGTATAATTAGTTTCAAAATCTTCATAAAAAATTACTAAACAAGTATCACCATATAACATAATATCTCCTTTTTTTATTTCCTTTACTTTTAAGGGATTACTTGGAAATTTATCTTTAAAATAGTAATATCTTTCATTATTATTAAGTTCATTCATTGAAATAGTAAGTGGTAATCTTTTAAGAAGTTCCTTAGTTGTTTCATTTTCTAAAAGGGTTACTTCATAAGTAGTATCATTAATTTTTACTTTTAACTCTACATTCATTTTCTCTACTTCCTTTATATTTAAATTTTTCTTATTTAAATTAAAAAAGAAAAAAATAATTATCATTAATATTGAAATAATAACTAAAAGAATAACTTTTTTCTTAATCATATATCCTCTTTATAACAAATTAATTATATCATAGGAAATTGAGGTTAGCAACTTCTTTATTAACTAAAAAGAGTTTTAAAAATCTATCTTAAAACTCTAATTTTTTTATTTATTTAAAATAGCATCAATTGGTTTCATCTTTGATATTCTAATTATTGGAATAATACTTGCAATTATTGAAACAACTAAAACAAACACATATAAAACAACAAACTGTCTTATTCCTACTTGAAAAGGTGCAAAAAGAAGTCCGATTGTAGAAGTTAAGAAATTATTACATAAATTAGAAACAATTACTAAAAGAATTGAGGCAAT
The DNA here is from genome assembly GCA_947630205.1 of uncultured Bacilli bacterium. Taxonomy (GTDB): domain Bacteria; phylum Bacillota_I; class Bacilli_A; order RF39; family UBA660; genus RUG591. The sequence goes on along the minus strand of CANRGW010000094.1, from coordinate 1,601 downwards.
CGTTCCTGATATTAAAGCAATTGTTAAGCCTTCCCATAAAAATATTTTAATAATATCGAAACTTCTAGAACCTAAAGCCCTTAAAATACCAATTTCCTTTTTCCGATATTGAATACTATTAACAATAAAATTACTAATTAATAAAATAGCAAATATTAAGAAAATTAAACTAGCATAGAAAAATAATTTTTTCAAAGACTTAGTAAATGTTAACATTTCATATATATCAGCAGAATAAGTACTTTTTAAAGATAAATTACTTTCAAAAGGATAATCTTTATCTAATTTAATAATTTCTTTTTCGGAAGATGAAATAGGAATTAAAATACCTGTTTCTAAAAGATTATTAGTTTTATAATTAGAAGAAATATTCGAAGAAAAATAACTACTAATATTGTAAGCATCTGGATCTTCATAAAATAAACCATAAATTCCGACAACTTTTATATTTTCATAAATGGTTGCTTTAGAAGTATCTCCATAAGAAGCATTTTTATCATAAACTAATAAATTAATCGTTTTTCCTATTATTTCAGAGTTTTTAACATAGTTAGCAAAAAATTTCTTTTCAGCATCTAATCTAGATTTATTATAATCTTCTTCCGTTCCATAATTTAATTCTTGGTTATTTAAATAATTATTTAACTGTTCCATATAATTATCAAAATACTTTAATTGATGAGCATTCAAAATAACTTCATTATCATTTAATTGAGGATTACTTAACCATTCACTTCCATTATAATATTCATTATTTAAAACGCGAAGAGGCGTATAATAATTTCCATATTCTAAAAATTCAACCTCATCACTAGATATTTCGTATAAATGGAAATTATCAAAAGTTAGAATTTCTTTTTGATTTAATTTATCTATAAGACTTTTGGAAACAAAGATTTTATTGTAAATATTTACTGCTTCTGATGATAGTTTTTTTACTAATTTTTGTTCTTCTTTCGTTAAATTTTCATTAGACTTTTTATTTTTAATTGATGCATATTCTTCTAAGTCATAATCAATGATACCAACTATTTTTACTTTATTATCTTCTCCTAAATAGAATGTATAGGGAGAATTTATAATTTCTTCATAATCTTTAGGTTCAAAGATATCTGTTGTTACAAATTCATCTTTTTTTATTTGTTCAGGAACACGAACACCAATTTTTATTATTAAATCGGCTAAATAATTAGAAATAACTATTTCATTTTCATTAGTTGGTAACTTACCTAATACTTTTCTTCCTGTTAACTCTTCAATATCATTAGAAACAACTAATTCAACATTGGAATATAAAGATTGCATATTATAATAATCTTCATTGTAATTAGCAAACTGCAATAAAGTATCTAAACTTTGATTATTATAAAATTGATAAATAGAATAAGTATCTTTAGAAACATTTTCCTTTATTTTTTCTTTATTTTCTTTAGACATCTCAATTAAAGTTTTATTATAATAATTTATATCATCATCCCCTACTTCATATTCTTCTACTTGCACAAACTTTTCATGATTTTTTAAAAGAAGTTCAGCATGACTTTTAGAAATATCATAATTTGAAAGAGTATCACTTGCACTAAAGAAACCTAAACTTATAA
>CANRGW010000093.1 GCA_947630205.1 uncultured Bacilli bacterium | reverse complement strand
GTATTTTTAATTCTTGAAAAAGATCTTCTTTGACGATAATCGCCACAATTGATAAGCTTATAAGCCATTAAATTTCACCCCTATACACTAATTTTTTTCCATAACATATTAATAATTTATAATACGCCGCCAATTTATATTAATAACATAATTTCTGGCAATAGTCAACAACATTTTAAAGAAATTATGTAAAAACCTTTACTTTTATTTAAAACTTCTATTTTAGATTTATCTTGAAAATCCCTTATAAAAGATTTAGCCCCTTGTTCTTTTCTTATTACAACATATAAAGAACCATTTTTCTTTAAATGAAGCAGGGCATCTTCTAATAATTCATATAACTTTTTCTTGCCAACTCTAATTGGTGGATTAGAAATAATAAAGTCATATTTCTCTTCAATATTTTCTAAACCATCATTTAAAATAGTTGATGCTTTTAAACAATTATTCTCTTTTATATTCATATCTGCTAAATGAATTGCTCTTTTATTAACATCTAGCATTGATACATAAAGATTTTTCAGACAAGAAACAATTATTCCAATTGCTCCATATCCACATCCTAAATCTAATCCTTTACCAGTAATATCAAGTTTTAAAACTGTTTCAATTAAAAGTCTTGTACCATAATCAAGTTCTCCTTTTGAAAAAACTCCATTATCCGTTTTAAAAACAAATTCTTTATCAAAAACTTTTACTTTAAATTCTTGAATATTACTTTTTAAATTACTATTATTAGTAAAATAATGTTCCATCTTTCACCCTAATATAACAACAAAAAAGGAGCAACTACCAAAATAATATTTATAGTTACTCCTTTCTTAGTTCGTTATTTTACAATATTTTTCTTGAAAATTCAAGTAATTTTTAAAGAAAATCTATAAGTTCTACATTATCAGCATCATAGTTCAATGATTTAACAATCGAATCTAATTCATATTCATCAAATGATGCTTTAATCTCATCAAGTGTTTTAAAAAATAAACCAACTTGATACATAAATATTTCTTTAATTGTATTTCTTTCAAGTCCAATTCCTAATAAGTAATCAATTATAGTTTGAACTCTATTTTTATTTAAATCTAAATTAGTAATAACAATTTGATAATTACTATTTACAATATCATTTATATCTTTTTCTGTAAATCCATGCTCTCTTAAGTAATTCATCTTAATTACCTCCTTCAACTATACTTGAAATAATGCTTTCCAATTTAGAATATTCATCTCTTTTTATAACACTATTATAAGTTAAAGCAACAATCAAAGCATTAGATGCTGGTACTTGTTTTTCAATTAAGAAATTATAAAGACGAATTGTTTTCATTCTTGAAAAAGTTAAATCACCTATCTTATAACGTAAATCATCTAATTTATATTTACTATCTAAAGTTTCAATAGCAGGAGAAGATGCCATATTAATTTCTTGTCTTGCACTTAATTCTTGCATTAATTCACTTAATTTATTTTTATCAATAATACTGTATTCATTATCAAAATATAAATTTTTATATTCAATTGGCACAATCAAACTATCAACTTTAGAGTTAGATATTTCTCCAGATAAAATACCTTGTTTACTTCCAAAGATCTTTTTATTATTTTCGGTTGCATAACGTAATTTAATTAAAACATCACGAGATATATTATTTAACTTGTATGGATTTTTAACAACACAATCATAACCATCAAAATCTTCTTCACGTCCTAAGAAACCTTTTTCAGAACCTTTAGCCTCTATATAATAATCAAGGTTATCTAAAACATTTTTATTATATAGTAAATATTTAATATTATCATTAGTTAAAGTTAATTTATAATATTTTACTTTTGCTAATCTTTCTTGTAATAAGGTATTATCTAATAAGAATATTTCTTTATAGTTATTATATAAATCTATTATATCAAGATTATTATTTTTAAAGAATGTAATATTTAAAGCAAAATTATCTATAGCAGTAGTTGATGTTAATAAAACTGGCATTGTTTCAGCAATATCATCAAGAACATTTTGAAGAGTTATATCTTTATTTACAAAGTTTTCTTCAATAACTTTAAATAATTTATCAAAATTTTCTTTTTTAAGTTTAATAGCCAATTCTAAAGTTTCAGGATTTTCTCTTAAACTATCTAAAAGTTGTTTTTCATTTAAAGTTGCTAAAATACTTTCTACTTCACTATTATCAACATCTCCAAGAGAAGTAAACATATTTTTATTAAGAGCAAATCGATTAAAAATAGCATTTAATTCTTCAGATTTATTAGTATTAAAATCAGGTGGAGTTATAATTGGAGAACTTATAACTGGAGCATCAGATGTAGAAGGAACTTCTTTAGGTTCTTGTTCCATAGCCTTTAATTTAGCATCTATTTTTCCTATGATATCTTCTAATTCAGCTGTTTCAGCACCCATTGGTTCTTCTTTAACTTCAGGAACAGGAGGAACAGGAGGTGTTATTTCAATAGGTTCAACTGGTTGTACTTCTATACTTGGAGTTGGAGGAACTGGTATATCAGTACTTGGTACAATATTTGAAGGTTCAATAGTTTCAAAACTTGGCATAATTTCCATTGTTTTATCTTCATAAGGAGTAAATGTTGGCAATGGTATATTTTCAATAGAAGGAGTTTCTTCTTTTGTTTCAACTACATTTTCTGGTTCTTCTTTCTTTACTTCTTCCGCTATCGCCTCTTTTACTTCTTCTTTTTTATCTTCATCGTATGTTTTAAAATTAACCGGAATTTGGCTTGTCTTTTCTAAATTAACAAATTTATCTTCATGATTTTCTTCTACTTCTTTTTCTTCTTTATCTTCATCATATATATTAATAGGTTCATAATGGAATTCTGGTACATTTATTTCTTTTAAAGAAAATTCTTCATCATTGATAGTATCCGTAATAGGTGTTTGATTATTAACATATATTTTTGTATTATATTTCAAAATAAATTCAAAAATTCCAACTTTTTCTTCAAGAGAAACATTAGAAAATTCAAGAGAAGAAATTATTTCTTCAACTTCTGTAATATATAAATTTTGTTCTATTTTAGAAATAATAGTTTGAAACTTCTTTAAATTACTAGTTAAAATAGACATTTCTGTTTCAGATAATCTAGATTTACTTTCATTTAAATTAGCAATAACATCTTCTAAAGACGCTTTCTTATTTATCATTTCTTGAATAAGCATTCTAATAGCATTTGCTTGTTCATCAGTTAATTCCAAACTAATACCTTGTCTTATACCTTGAATTATATACATAATACCTTGATAATTACAAGTTTTATCTTGAAATACCTCTGCAACACTTGGATCAATCATTGAAAGAACTTTTTCAAAATCATCTAAACTTAAACTATCAAAATTTAAAATATTATTAGCAGCAAAAATATCTATTTTATCTTGAATATAATTTAAATCAGAGGCATTCTTTTCTAGTTCGCTATTTAAATAATTTAAATTATCAATATTTCTATTGATTGCATCAATTCTTGTTTTTAATATTTTTAATAATTTATCTCGCATTTTCTTCCTCCATTTTTACATCTAACATGTTTAAGTTGATTGTTAATACTAAATCCTCGACTTGAACATCTTTTAATACTTGGTTTCTTTCTTCATCATTAAATGTTAAGTTATTTTTTTCTTTTAAAGTTTTATCAATTAATTCTTTATTTTGTTCTAAGAATTTTCTTAAATCACTTTTACGTTTATCAAGAACTCCTAGAACTAAAACATGACCATCATCTAAATATGTATAAACCGTTTTAATAACAAACTCTGGTCTTATATATAAATATGTTCCTTCATAGCAATAATCAGGAATTAAAATATCTGTTTCTTTTTCAATATCCAATAAATTTTTTAAAATTGGTCCTTCATATTCCGGTATACAATTTCCTAAATAATCTCGTATTAAAGATTTATCACCATTCATCATGAATATTAATTTTTCTTTTTCATTTAGTGCAAAACATCTTTTTTGCTTAGCAAATTCCGTTTTATAATCCATAAGGGTTAGATATTCTTTATAATATCTAGCAGCATCATTATATTCAAAAGTTTCAAATAAACGATGAATTTCATTAATTAAATAATGTTCTTTTTTAGAAATAACTAAATCATTAACTTGACCATTTTCAACAATTGGTTCTGTAACTTCGTCTAATAATTCATGTTCATCAATTTCTAATTGCTTAGCATTTAACATTGTCTTAATATCAGTTAAATTAACATTACTTATAAAAATATTCTCAGCATGTTCTTTCTTGTTATAATTTTTAATATTACAACGATTTGCATATATTAAAATGTTTAACCTATCTAAAATATCTAGTTTTAGATAATCAAGAAAACTTATAAATTCTTCGGCATTTGGTATAAAAACATTTTCTTTTTGAAGAATAATATAATACTTATTTAATAATTCTTGTTGTCTTAATATTTCAGCTTTTTCATTATACTCATCAAGAATTTTAACAGTTAGTTCTTGTAAATAAGCATATAATGTATCCATATATAAAAGAGAGTCTTTATACTGCGGTAGATTTTCAACATCAGCATCTTGATTTCTTAACAAATATCTACTAGTTTTATATTTATTAATCTTTTCTTTGGTATTATGACCTTCTAGTTTTATACAACGCATAATAAATTCTTGGTCATAATATTCTAAGATTTCTAAATATGACTTTTTACCAAGTTCGACAATCTCTGTTATAGTTTTACAAACTTCACTTAGAGATTTTATCTCAATTCTGGTCTCTTGGATATTTGCTATTTTAGGTTCTACGCATTCTAATAATTTGGCCAAACTATTATTCACTAGACACCACTATCCCTTATTATATA
>CANRGW010000092.1 GCA_947630205.1 uncultured Bacilli bacterium | reverse complement strand
AAAAATAAATGAAATATAATAAAAACAGAATAGAGGGACAAAAGAAAGTTTCTCGGAAAGGTAATGATTGAGTATGAATATAAAAAAATATGTTAACTCTAAGTCAACTACGGGGGGGGTAATTTAGAAAAGTTATTACCTAAAAATATTCAAAAAATACGAAAATTAAGACATATAGAAAATAGTATCAAGGATACTAGATTTTTATATGTCTTTTTGTGTTGAAAAAGACATTAAGAAAAAATAAAAAAATAGAAAGAGAGGATGAAGTATGGAAGAGGAAATGATGTTAGATAAAAAAAGCAATAAAAAGAAAGTGATATTATTAGCAATATTATTGTTAATAGTAATAGTAGGAACAATAGGAGTAGCTTATGCTACCTATAGATTTCAAACGGAGGGAGATAGTAGCGAATTAATAACCGGTGATATCTATATGCATTATAAAGGGCAAAATACTGGGATAAGTATAGATAATGCTGTATCATCTAAAACATATGATAAAGAAAAATACTTTGAATTTACAATCGAAGGAAAGAATACCTATACAGAAAAAGATATCTGGTACGAAATAGACTTAATAGATGGAGACCAACCAGATGGAAGAACAACAAGAATAGATGATAAATATTTAAGATTTACTTTAATCGAGAAAATAGGAAGTGGACCAGAAAAGACAGTAGTAAATTCTGTAGGTTATGATGATATAACAAATAAGAAAATATGGGTAAACAAGATTGATAAAAATACAAATGAAGAAATCAAGATAACCTATAAATTATATATGTGGATAAATGATGAAGTACATATAGGATATGATGATGAGGGAGAAATAGAATTTGATTATACAAATGAGGAATGGGCTAATGAAGTATATGCAAGTGTAAAAGTAAATGTAAAAGGCGACTTTTTAGAAAAATCAATTGATAATGCACAATATAGTCTACCACTTAATATGATAGAAAGATTAAAAAAAATAACATATACGGATAAAAAAGAAATGATAGCATTAGATGTAACAAATAAAAGTAATGTAACAAAATGTGCAAGTGAAGAAGCATGTAAAGGGGAAAAATTAGAATATAGATATTCAGGTCCCGAAGTAAACAATTATATATACTTAAAAGATAATAATAATTCAAACGAATTATGGCGAATAATAGGAATATTTGAAGATGAAAAAGCAGGACAATATATCAAAGTAGTAAGAGATAGTGTATTACCAGACAGTTATTTGACTAGAACATTTAAAGCAGATGATGGTAATACTTATTTAACTAAATCAAGTTCTTACGGTCTGGTTCATTGGAATAGATTAGAGCCAAGTACCAGTAAGGAAAAAAACAATTGGCCAACAGCCGGCTTACAATATTGGTTAAATGCAGAAGAAAATGATACAGAAGGAAATAAGAACTATTTAAGTTATTTATCAAGTGTCGTAAGAGACCAATTAGTAGAAGTAAAACATTATTTAGGATCAGTACATGCATATAATACAGCTTTTTCATTAGCTGATAATAAACAATTTGATACGCCATTACAAGCCTATGCACATGAAAGAGATGTCGAAAGTTGTGCAGCATCAGGAGAAAAAGGACCAGGTTCAAATAACAGCGAAGAAGCAATGGAAAGTGAAAGTTCAGGATGTCATGTATGGGCCGGAAATGATGCAACATGGACAGGAAAAGTAAGTTTAATGTATCCAAGTGATTATGGATTAAGTGCAAGTGAAAATAATTGGACCACTTTATTTTGGAGCAAAAGTGAAAGGAGTTTTAAAGATGAAGAAGTTGCAGCAACATCATGGATATATAGTACTATGACAGGAAGAAATTATGACTCTTGGTTGCTTTCCCCTGTATCAAATAGTTCTAATAGTGTAGCTCACGGGACAAGTGAACGCTATATAATCAGCTACGGAGTTTATGGCAGTCTCGGCACTGTTCGTCCAGTTCTTAACCTTTCTTCATCAACAACATGGTTAGATGGAGACGGCACTAAAAATGATCCATACAAAATCATTGCTGATTAAAATATGAATATTAAACAAAAAAATGAAAATCAAAAATAAAATTTATTAAAAATGTTCTTATCTTATCTATTCATATACATATTATTTTAAAAAGATTTATCTTAAAAAGAATGATAAGTCTTTTTTGTTATGTCTAATGGTGTAAAGTAAATATGTCTTTTTTTTCTTATATAATAAAAACGTGTTATAATGTTTATGAGGTTAATATGATAAAAAGAATACAAGATTTAGAAGTAAACTACGTACAATATGGAGAAGGGGAAGATGTTGTTTTATTACATGGATGGGGACAAAATATAGAAATGATGGAACCCCTTGGTAAGAATTTATGCGAAAATAAAAGAATAACTATTCTTGATTTTCCTGGCTTTGGTAGTAGCGAAACCCCAAAATTTGCTTATACTATTTATGATTATACTAAACTTTTATATGAATTATTAGAAGAGTTGAAAATAGTAAATCCTATTTTAATTGGACATTCCTTTGGAGGAAGAGTTGCTATTTGTTATGCTGCTAAATATAAAGTTAATAAATTAGTTTTGTTATCAAGTCCTTATCGTAGTCAAACCAAAAACGGTTTAAAAGTTAAAATATTAAAACAATTAAAGAAAATAAAATTACTTGATGGACTTGCCGAAGTTGCAAAAAAACATATGGGAAGTAATGATTATCGAATGGCATCTGGTGTTATGCGAGAAATACTTGTTAATACTGTCAATGCTGATTTAACTGCTGATGTAAAAAGAATAAATGCTCCTACTTTAATTATCTGGGGTGATAATGATGGAGAAGTTCCTGTTGAAGAAGCCAAAGAATTAGAAAAAATGATACCTGATGCAGCGGCTATTATTTTACCGGGAACGCATTATGCTTATTTAGAAAATCTTGCTCAAGTAATAAATATTTTGAAAAATTTTATATAGGAGGGAAGATATGTATATTTATATTTTTGTTTATTTAGTTTATATCTTTTATAAAAGTAGAACGGCACTTTATATGCTTCAACAAAATTTATATAATGAAAACAATCGTTATTTAAGATGGATTTGCAGAAATAAAGGAAGAGTTTTTAATCCTGTTGATTTTTTACCATTTCTTTTAGTCGTTTTTCTATTTTTAACGAAAGACTCTTTTGCTCTTGAAATAATATTTTGGTCAATTATATTTATATATGTTTTAGGTCTTTATGATGAATACAAAAAGAATTTAGATAATCAAAATAAAATAAAATTCAATATAACTAGTAGAGTAAAAAGACTTTATTTAACAGAATTTGCTATTATTGGTATATTGCTAGTATCTCTTGTTATTAATAAACCTATTGAAAAACTAGTTTATCTATATTATTTTAATAAGGCTAAAAAGAAACTTTCTTCTATGAATAGATTGAAAGTAGTAGGTATTACAGGAAGTTATGGTAAAACAAGTAGTAAGAATATTTTAAGTCATATTTTATCTTGTAAATATATAACTCGTCCAACACCTAGAAATTTAAATACGCCATATGGTTTGATGATTACAATTAATAATCATTTAGATAAGTTTGATGAAATCTTAATTGCTGAAATGGGTGCCTATGTTAATGGGGAAATAAAAAATATGTGTGATTTTGTAAAACCAAAATACGGTATTTTAACGGTTATAGGTGAAGCCCATTTAGAAACATTTAAATCTAAAGAAAATATTTGTAGAGCAAAATTTGAACTTATTGAGTCTCTTGATCCAACTGGTGCTTGTGTTTTAAATTTAGATGATAGTTATCAAGTTAATTATGTTAAAAATGAACTTAAAAACAAAGTAAAAATTATTTGGATAGGAATTGATAATCCTGAAAGTGATTTTAATGCTATTAATATAAAAAGTAATAAATATGGTATGAATTTTGATATATTACATGATAAAGAAAAATATCATGTTGAAACTAAGTTATTAGGTGTTCATAATGTATATAATATATTAGCAAGTATTGCTCTTGGTTCTTATCTTAAAGTTCCTATCAATAATATGATTAATAAAGTAAAATCAATTATGCCTGTTGAACATCGTTTGGAAATTAAGAAAATGAATAATATTACAATGATAGATGATGCTTATAATTCTAATCCAATTGGGGCTCATAATGCTCTTGAAGTTTTAAAAATGATGGATGGTTATAAAGTAGTAGTTACTCCAGGAATGATTGAATTAGGAACAAGTGAAAAGAAATTAAATTATGAATTTGGGGAAAATATTGCTATGGTTGCTGATTATGTTGTCTTGATTGGAGAAAAACGTTGTGAAGATATTAAGAAAGGAATACTTTCTAAAGGTTTTGATGAAAAGAAAATTTTGATTTTAAATCGAGTTGTTGATGTTTATCCAGAACTTGAAAAACTTAAAAAGGAACATAGTGAGTTAGAATTATATGCACTATTTGAAAATGATTTACCTGATATATATAGTGAAGGAGGAAATAAGTAATGAAAATTAAGTTAGGTGTCTTTTTTGGAGGAAGGTCAGTTGAACATGAAGTTAGTATTATTACGGCCATCCAAGCCATTAATAAAATAGATGAGGTTAAGTATGAGGTTGTACCAATTTATATTGCAAAAGATGGAAGATGGTATACTGGTAAAATGCTTTTAGATATTGATATTTATAGTGATATTGATTTGTTGAAACGTTATGCTAAAGAAGTTGTTTTATATAATCGTGATGGTAGATTTTTACTTCAAAATAAGAAAGGTATTTTTAAGAGTGTTGTTGCTGAAATAGATATGGCTTTTCCTATTATGCATGGAACTAATGGAGAAGATGGAACTTTACAAGGCTATTTAGAAACGATTGGTATTCCTTATGCTGAAAGTAATGTTTATGCTAGTGCTGTTGGTCAAGATAAAGTTTTCATGAAACAAATCT
>CANRGW010000091.1 GCA_947630205.1 uncultured Bacilli bacterium | reverse complement strand
GTCATAGGTTTCACTTGGAATTGCATTATCTATATCTATTCCCGTATTTTGTCCTTTATAGTGCATATAGATATCTCCTGCTATTAAACTACTACTTTCACTTGACCGTCTATAACTGAAAAATGCATACGCCGTTCCTAAAGTTACGGCTATTATTGCTATTGTTACTGCAACTATTACTATCATTTTACTTTTTTTATTATTTTTATTCTCTTCCATACTTTTCCTCTCTTTTTTACTCTTTTGCCCCTCTATTCTGTTTTATGCAAATTTATTATAGCACAAAATGTGGCTATTGGACTATATTTTTTTAATTTTTTTATAAAAAAATACAAGTTAGTTTTATTCTATCTAACTTGTATGTCCTTTTTTGTCAAATTATTTGCTAATTTCATAACCAACTAAATAAGGTTCATCATCTGTCATATCAACAGTATAAATATATTTATTATAATCAACTAAGTCATCATAACTTTTTTTATTTAAAGCATTACTAACTAATTCAAGAGGATCATAACCATCAACATCTTCTGGTTTAGTAATTACTGGTTCATCATCTAAATCATTAAAGTTATAATTGTCATAGAAATCTGTTTCTACATTATCACCAATTCGATTAAATATTTTTATATAAGTTAAAGTATAAATATTATCTTCATGAGTTGCTTTAATTAATTTAGAATAAACTTCTTCTGTTAAAATTCGTTCATGGTCTTGATAACCTTCATTATAAGTATATGTTCCATCATTTACATTAAATAGAACCCGACAATATTCTCCGGTTTCATTAGTATTACATAATAAATTAGTATTTTCAAAAGTTATATCTTTATTAAAAACATCTTTAAAATAAGTTTTAAAATCATCACTTGTTAATTTATCATCAAAAGTTTTACCAGCATAACCTTCTATTTCTTTATTATAATCATAATAATTAGCAACTAAATCTAATTTCTGTTTATTTTCTAAAGTATCAAAATCCGTTACTTTATTTGAAATCATATTTATATTACTTAAATGATATTCTTCATATTTCTTATCAAATTCTTCTCCAACTTTTTTACTTGCTTCATCTAATCCATCAAGGTAATTATAATGTACAAATTCAGTTTGTTCAGAATTATCTTCTTTCTCTTTTTCTTCTCCTTGTTTATTAAATAAGAAAACTACCGAAACGATGCTTATTAAAGCAATTACTAAAACAATAATTGCTCCTATATATAACCCATTTTTATTCTTCATAGACATTTCCTTTCCTAAAAGGTTTAAGAATTTATATTATAAGCATATAAATTTACTTTAAAGTTAAAAGTTTCACTACTAATATTTTGAGAATATTTTTCATCTATCCAAACATAAATTCGATAATTTTTATTAAAACTACTGGTTGCTGTATTACTATATAGTAATTTTCCATTTGAAGACTCTTTATAAGTTGTCTTAGGTAAATCCCCAAAAGTTACAGGTCCATAAATTTTTTCATTCTTATCATCAGTTAAATAAACTCTTATATAATCTTCATCTAAAGTATTATTTTCATCAGGTGTTAAATAAAGTTCATAATAAACAGCACCCTCACCTTTTGTTAAATCATCTTCAACTGAAAAGTTAAGATATGAATATTTATCTAAGTTATTAATTGCTGCAAGATCACTGGTTGGATAAGCATTAGAATAAGATATCCGGTTAGTTCCACTATAAAACATAGTTTTAACTGGACCACTTTTTAAAACAAAAGCATTTCTTGTTTGATCATAAGAAAAATATGCATATGCTGAACCCATTAAAATAATAGCAACCATTAATATACTTAAAATTAAATATAAATTTCTTTTTTTAGACTGTTTTAAATTTTTCATAATTATCCTTATCCTTAATTTCATTTTAGCAAAAAAGACTTCCTTTTTCAAGTACTTTTTAATATTTATACTTACTTATTTTAGAAGCCTCTCTTTTTAAATCTCTTTCTTTAATTGTTTCTCTCTTATCATATAATTTTTTTCCTTTACATAATCCCAATAATATTTTAACTTTATTCTTTTTAAAATAAAGTTTTAAAGGAATTAAGGTTAATCCCTCTTGCTTAATTTTATCATTTAATTTTAAGATTTCTTTTTTATGTAAAAGAAGTTTTCTGGTTCTTCTTGGCTCATGATTAAAAATATTACCTTCTTTATATTCTGAAATATAAGTATTTAAAAGGTATACTTCTTTGTTCTTGATAATTGCATAACTATCTTTTAAATTAACTTTCCCGTCTCGTATTGCTTTAATCTCTGTTCCCGTTAAAGCAATTCCTGTTTCTATTTCTTCTAAAATAAAATATTCATGACGGGCTTCTCTATTTATAACTTCCATTTACCCCTCCAAACTTCTAACACTTACTTTATCAGAATAGGCTTTGACAATTTTACTATATTTTTCATAATAAGTTTTATAACCATTTAAAATACTATTCGTTAGTTCATGATAAGGGTAAACAATATAACCATTATCTCTATCAGTATAAATAAGTGTTCCTATAATATCATTAAAAGAAATAGTCGTTTTACCATGATATTCTTCTTTTTGAATATTCAAAGATAACATTAAACCCGTTAATCTTTCAACTCCAACTTGACTAGAAACAAAATTACCTAAAGAATAAACAACTAAAGTATCATCAATATACTCAATTGGTTCAATAACGTGAGGATGTGTTCCTATTACTAAATCAACACCTAAAGAGGCTAAGTACCTAGCAATTTCCTTTTGTGAGTCAACGGGATAATTTACATATTCTTCGCCCCAATGCATTGCAACAATTAATAAATCTACTTTATCCCGATAACGTTCAACTTCTTTTTTAACTAAATCTTTAGAATAAACATTAACTAAATATTCTTTACCACTTGGAACACTTAAACCGTTAGTATGCGTTGTATAAGATAAAAAACCATATTTAATACCATTTACTTCTTTAACAATTACATTATCCCGTTCTTCAAAAGAAGAATAAGAACCAGCTGCTAAAATATCATCTTTTTTACTATTCCAATAATTTCTAGAATTTAAAATACCTTTTTCTCCTTTATCTAAAGTATGATTAGTTGCAAGAGATGTTAAATTAAAACCAGCATCAATAAAAGCATCTCCTACTTCATAAGGTGAGTTAAACATTGGATAAGTTGATAAACCTAACTCCGTTCCTCCTAAAATTGTTTCTTGATTATAATATGCTAAATCATAAGTCTTACTAATTTTTTTTATATGTTCAAGCATAGGCTTAAAATCATACCCATTATAATTAGCATAACGATTTGCCGTTTGATAAACTGTTCCATGAATTAAAGCATCTCCTACCATCAAAAGACTTGCTTTACTTTCTTTTTTAGTATTAACAACTTTATATTCAACTTTTATTTTTAAATTATCTAAACCATCTTTTCTTTCTAAATACCAACCAAGATAACAAGATAAGAGGACAAATATTAATATAACCAGAAAATTCCTAACATTTTTCCTTAATTTTCTTTTTTTTCTATTCTTTCGCACTATTATCATCCTTTTCTATACAAAAATCTATTCTTCCTGTATCATGAGAAGCACCAATAACTTTAATAGTAACTTTTGAACCAATTGTATAAACTTTACTAGAACTTTTACTAACTAAACTTTCCGTATTAGCATCATAGAAAAATCCTTCATCCATACTATCAATTCTAACAAGTCCTTCGATTAATTTATCTGGTAACATAACAAACATTCCATAAGAGACAACTCCTGAAACCATTCCTTTAAATGTTTCTCCAATATGACTTTCCATGTATTCTGCCATTTTCATATCGTCAACTTCGCGTTCACATTCCATACTAGCCCTTTCCCGTTCACTAGAAGTTAAACATACTTCATCAAGAATATTAGCAAAATGATTAATTTTTTCTTCCGTAATTCCATCACTTTTAAAGAAATATTCCCGAAGAAGCCGATGCGTTGTTGTATCAGGATATCTTCTAATTGGAGAGGTGAAATGCGTATAATTCCGTAGGGCTAAAGCAAAATGTCCAATATTATTAGTTTGATACTTAGCTTTATCCATACAACTTAACATTTCTGTTGATAGTACTTGAAAAGCCTCGTGGTCATGAAACGCTGAAATTATTTTTTGAACAGCCTTTTGATTAACATTATTTAAATTTTCTTTAACATTAATACCTAAAAGACTTAAAGTACCCATAAATTTTCTTAATCTTTCAATATTTACTTCCCCATGAACCCGATAAATACCTGGTAAATCCATATTATAAATATAAGTTGCTACACATTCATTGGCAATTATCATAAAGTCTTCAATTAACTTTTCAGCATCTCCTCTATATCTTTTAACAACATCAATGGCATGACCATCTGAGTCAACAACAATTTTTGCCTCATCAACATCAAAATCAATATAACCTTTATTTATTTTATTCTTCCGAATAATTTTTGCAAGTTCATACATTAATTTTAAAGTATCAGCATAATCTTCATAACCAAGTGGTACAGTATTCTTTTCTAAAATTTGATTTACTTTTGTATAAGTCATTTGTATTCTTGATTTAATAACTGACTCAAAAATATTAAACGTAACAATATTTCCTTTTTCATCAATTTCGGATACACAAGAAATAGTAAGTCTATCAACATTTGGATTTAAAGAACAAATACCATTAGATAATTGATGAGGTAACATAGGAACAACTCTATCTGCCAAATAAACACTTGTTCCCCGTTTTCTTGCCTCTTTATCAAGAGGAGAATTTTCTTTAACATAATAACTAACATCGGCTATATGAACCCCTAATTCATAATGATTGTTAGGAAGACGTTTAACACTTATAGCATCATCGATATCTTTGGTATCATCCCCATCAATTGTAAAAATCATCTCGTCTCGTAAATCAACGCGACCTTTCATTTCTTCTTCTGTAACTTCACTTGGAATAGTTTCTAATTCAAGAAGAACATCTGATGGAAATTCAATATCAAAGTCATGTTCTGCTAAAACCGTAACAATATCAATACCAGGATCATTTTTATTACCTATTCTTTTTTCAAA
>CANRGW010000090.1 GCA_947630205.1 uncultured Bacilli bacterium | reverse complement strand
AATAACTTATCATGCCACTAACACCGGCTTCTAATAAACCCTCTTCGGATACATCATCATAATAATCATTTAATATTTCTGTATAAGTATCAACAAATTCATTTAATTCTTTTTTCAAGCCTGTATTTAAAGCTCCCTTACGATACATTAAAATACCACCTGTAAACATGCCAAAAATAGTCGTGATAATCATTAAAGCAACCACTTCCATCATACTAAATTTATTGTTTTTATTAATAAAACTTGTATATTTTTTTATTACTTTTTTTATCTTTATAGAAAGATTTTTTATTTTAGTCTTCATCTTATCTCCTCAATAAATTATATTACTATCATATCACATTTTTGCTAGTAATAAAATGAAATTTCTGTGAAATCAAAAGAAAAAAGATTATGTTTAAAATTGCACTTAACAATAAAACATAACCTTATTTTACTTTTCGGATATTAACTCTAATTTATCATCATATTTTAATATCTTAGCATAATAATCTTTATTATTTCCATTAAATAATCCATGTTTAGAATTAGTATAACCTACAACAATATAGGGCTTTGTATTATTAATCTTATCAGCAGTTTCAGGAATAGCAAAAATTATTTCATTAAGAATATCATTTTTATCTCCACCATAAATTTTACTACTTAAAACTTTTCCTGTATAATCAAACTCAACTATTATACCTTCACTCATATTTTCTTTATATTTCAAATCCTTGATTTTTATATCCTTTGACCTTGTATAACCAACGGCTACTATCTTATCATCAAGTAAAAGTAAACTATTAAATCTATCATCTAAACTACCACCAATTGTATATTTATCTAATAGTTCTCCATTTAAATCATAAACCAAAATACCAGCATCATAATTATAAATTAAATTACCATCTTCATCATGTTCATCACTTACATTTATAGCAGTTGCAATATATAACTTATCATCTTTAATCTTAATATCATACATGCCATAGTTATCAGTAAATTCATAGTTCTTCTTCCATTCAAATTTTCCATCTAAACTAAATTTAACAATTAAACCATAATTAAGAGCATCTTTTCCACAAACAATATAACCATCTTGAACTTTTACAATGTCTTCAAATATTCCAGATTTATTACCACCAAAATTACCACGCCAAAGTTCTTTACCATCAAAGTCATACTTAACAATAATTCCCCCACCTGTATTATGATTTCCTATTTCCATATTTTCATAAATACTTTGACCAACAACAACAAATCCATCATCTTCAATTAAAATACTTTTAAACTCCGTATCACCTAATACTTGAAAATTCTTATGCCAAAGTTCTTTACCATCTAAATCATATTTAACAACTAAACCATCTCTTGTATTAATAGACAATTGTTCTTTATCATGAACATAACTACCAACAGCAATTATACCATCTTTAACTTTAGCAACATCATAAAAAGTAGAGTCATAATCTGTTTTAAAAGTCTTTTCAAAAACAACATTTAATTCTTTATCATATTTTACTAATTTGGCTTGTTCAGCATAAACTTTATTAATTTGGTCTGTCTTTATTCCATCTTGATATTCAAAAGTAAAAGCATCGTTATAATGACTATGTTTAAAATTACTAGAACCAACGGCTAAATAATATTCATCATCAACACTCTTTACATTATAAAAAGTATCTATAAAACTAAGTGCTGACTCTCTTCTTTCTTTCATAAAAAACATCATGACTAACTCAATTACAATAATAATTAAACAAACTATCATAACAATTTTAGCCTTTTTCTTTAAACCAGTATAATCCTTTTTACCTTTTTTTTCTTGTTTTAATTTTTTCTTTTCTTCCTTTTCTTGTTTCTTTTCTTCTTTTCTTTTTTCTTTTAATTCTTTTTTATTTTCTTTATTGTCATACTTCTTCATAATACTCACCTATATAATCATATCATTTTTTTTAAATTAAAACAATTACTTGTAAATTCTTATCATTTTAATTAATAATTATCTTTAAATTAAATATGTTTTATAACAAAATATTTCTTTTTACCTTTACGAATAACTGTATATTCATTAAATAAAGCATTTTCTTTTTTTACAATAAAGTCTAAATCATTAACTTTTTCACCATTTATAGAAATAGAATTGTTACTAATAAATTCTCTAGACTCTCTCTTACTACTAACAACACCTGCAGAAACTAGTAAATTAACTAAGGTTTCATCTTCTTTTAATTCATAACTATCCATTGATTTAGAAGCATCTTTTAATTCATCAAGGGATAAATCTTTAATATTACCTTTGAATAAAGCATCACTTATTCGAATGGCTTTTTCATACTCTTCGTGTCCATGTAAAAAAGTAATAATTTCTTCGGCTAATTTCTTATGAGCAAGTCTTAAATGAGGTTCTTGGTCATTAACTTCTGCATATTTTTCAATTTCTTCTCGTGATAAAAAGGTATAAATTTTCAAATAATCAATTACCATACTATCTTCAACATTAATTAAAAATTGATATAGTTCATAAGATGAAGTTTTATTTTTATCAAGCCATAAAGCATTACCTTCACTTTTACCAAATTTAACGCCCCTGCTATCTGTAACAAGTGGCATAGTAAAAGCATAAACAGTATCTCCTGTTGCTTTTTTAATTAAATCAACACCTGCTGTAATATTTCCCCATTGGTCACTTCCGGCAACTTGTAAATCACAACCTCTTGTTTTATGCAAATGTAAAAAATCTAAAGCCTGTAAAATCATATATGAAAATTCTGTATAAGAAATACCACTTTCCAAACGTCTTCTAATTATATCCTTATCTAACATGTAATTAATCGTGAAATATTTACCATAATCTCTTAAAAAGTCAATCATATTAATATCATTATACCAATCAAGATTATTAACAACTTCAAAACCGAATAATCTTTCGGCTTGAGCCTTTAATCCTTCATAGTTTTTCATGATTTCTTCTTTACTTTTCATATCCCTTTCACTAGTTGCTTTAGGGTCACCAATTAAACCAGTTCCACCACCTACTAATAAAATAGGATGATGTCCAGCATCTTTTAATCTTTTAGGAAGTAAAAAACTAGATAAATGTCCAAGATGCATACTATCAGCTGTTGGATCAGTTCCTATATAAAAAGTTAATCCACCTTTATTTAATTTTTCTTCAAGTTCAGGACTAGTAACATCTTTAATTAATCCTCTCCATTTTAAATCTTCATATAAAGTCATAATATTTCCTCCTTTAAAAGAAAAATCATTACAAAGTTAAGGACGAACAAACCGTGGTACCACCTTATTTCTGTAATGATTACACTCTTTATCTTAACGCGATTAACGTTTTAACTCCATTTACGTAACTTCCATATTAATTATACTAGTTTCCACCAACCACTAATTCTCTTTAATTTAAATTAATATTTAAAAATAAACTTCATTGTTAAATTTACTTTATCTTATCAAAATATATTCCATTTTGCAAGTATTTCTTTACTTTTTCATTATTTTGGTGTATAATATAGGCGTTTTTAAGGGGGATATACTATGTTTAGTTGTAATAGTTTAAGTTTATTAAATTTTACTTATTATTTAAAAATAGTTTTAGGAATTTCTATGACAATTATTCCCTTTATTTTACTTGAAAAAATGTTTATTCAATGTATTCGTTATAAACAAAAAAATACAAAGTTTGATAAAATCTTTATAAAAAAACAAGGAAAAAATTTATTTTATATAATTTCTATTTTCTTATTAGCATTTTCTCTTCATATGGTTATTAATAGAGAAGATAATGTTTGTTATATGTATGCAACTAAAGATGTAATAAAAGAATATAAAACGGCTGTTAAAGCCATTAATAAATATGAGGTTAAAGAAGAAGCAAAAGAAAAATTTTTAGCAAATATTATAGTATCAACTTATGAAAGTAGTCAAAATAAAAATAATAGTCCTAAGTCTACTATTAATAAAAATGATACTACGGAAGAGAAAAAAGATAATAATTCAACAGTTCAACAAATTAGTAATAAAGAAGATAACTTTTTAAATGAAACGGATTATAATACTCAAAATAATATTTATGTTGTAAATGGTAATTTCTTTATACCTCAATATACTTTATCGGGAAAAACTTGTCCAAGTGACCCTTTAAATGAAGGATATAATAATCCGTATGGTTATAATAATTATTTTTATATAAGGTTAACAAGGTTTGTTGATGAGGCTGCTAAAAATGGTTATAAAATAACAATAAGTTCCCAAGGTTGTCGAACTTATGCAACGCAAGTAAATTATTATAATACAATGACACCAGGAAGAGCAGCAAGTCCAGGATATTCTATGCATGGTTTTGGTATTGCTAGTGATTTAGAATTTTATCAAAGTAATGGACAAGTATGTTCTTATGGTAGAACTGATGAAAGTTGTCCAAGTATGGGATGGGCTCATAATAACGCTAATCGTTTTGGTTTAAACTTTCCACTTCTTTATGCAAGTTATAGAGAAGATTGGCATGTAGAACCAGCACTTGAAACAAGATACTAAAAAATCAAAGTTAAACATTAAACAATAACTTTGATTTTTTTATTAATTAGAAAATTTTAATCGGCAATGATTTTGTATGGGTTATTTTTAGTACCGTCTCCGTCTAACCATGTTGTTGAAGAAGAAAGGTTAAGGACTGGTCGAACGCCTATGGTGGTGTTATAAACACCATAGGAGCGAACATTGCCGTTGGTGTCCAAGAAAGCCACAAAGCTGGCAAAGGGAGACGCAGGAGAAAGCATCCATGAGGAATAACTTTCATCATCACTCTTCGTATAATACATCCATGTCGTGTTCTTTACAGTTGGGCTCATAAACGAACTCGTATCACTAGTGTTATTGCCATATAATTTTTTATCCCAATTTGTATCTATAGCACTAAATCCATAATCACTTGGATACATTAAACTTACTTTGCCATCATTCCACGTAGCATCGTTTCCGGCCCATACATGACATCCTGAACTTTCTTTTTCAATTGCATCTTTGCTGATATTTGAACTTGTTCCTTTTCCTCCTACACAACTTTCAACATCTCTTTCATGCGCATATGCTTGCTTTGGTGTATCGTATACATCTCCATCCCCAAGTACATGTGCTGTTCCTAAATATTGCTTTACGGACACTAGTTTACCTTTCACATCATCTGATAGATAATGTAAATATCCATGTTCAGTACCTCCTGTTTCTTGTTCTGCATTTAAATAATATTTTAATCCGGCTGTTGGCCAATTGTTTTTATCAGAAGTAT
>CANRGW010000089.1 GCA_947630205.1 uncultured Bacilli bacterium | reverse complement strand
TAATTATTACTAATATTTTTAGAAAAACTAAAGAAGTGATGAATTTTGCTTCATCACCCCTTAATGTTTAAAAACCATTAAATAAGTAGTTATTTTTTTTTATTAGTTAAATATAATTAAATGAACGGAGGGAATAATCATGGAAACACTTAAAGTAAGTAGTAAGTCAAGTCCTAGTAGTGTTGCAGGAGCACTTGCTAATGTTTTTAAAGATAAAACGAGTGTTGAAATTCAAGCAGTAGGAGCAGGAGCCATTAATCAAGCCATTAAAGCGATAGCGATTGCAAGAGGTTTTGTTGCTCCTAGTGGAAAAAATTTAATATGTACGCCTGCATTTCAAGATATTTCAATTGAGGGCGAAGAACGGACAGCTATTAAATTAATTGTTGAGACTAGATAGTCTCTTTTTCTATATAAAAAAAGAAACACCATGGTTTCTTTATCTTTTATGATGTATAAGTATCTTCTAAACAACTAATAGCAAGAACACAGTGTAAGTCAATGGTGAAGAAATTATTAGTAGAAACATAAGGTATTAAAGGATTATCTGTTTCAGGATTTGGGGCAAGAATTTCAAATGTAGCACAGTTTTCATCAACTTTAGATATTTTGAAAACTGTACTATCACCAGTAGTTCCATTTAGGTTATAAGGCATAGTCCATAAAGTACCTGTTCCACAGGAATAAATATTAATTGGTCTTGTATTGAAAATTAGACCATTATTAACAGTTGGACCTAAACAAGGTCTATCACATCCTGTTGTATCTATATTAGTATTCTCGGTACATTTTTGAAGTTCTAAGATAAAATTTAAAATTTGACTTATACTTGACGTGTCACATTGATTATTAATTAAATTTTCCATAAATCTCCTTTCTTAAACATTATTAACAATTGTATCAGGTAAGCATCTTATAGCACATACACATCCTAAATTAATAGTTGCATAAGTATTAGTATTTATATAAGTTGTAACTCCATTAGCATCAACACTTGCTTCTAAAAGTAGAACGCCAACACTATCATCAGTTACACTTTCAACTCTAAATACATCAGTTGTTGTAAGAGTACCAGCTGTATTAGTATAATTTAAGGTAACAGGGGTATTATCACGTCTATATAGCATAATTGGTCTTGTATTAAAACATAATAAGGTTGTGTTAAGTCCTAAGAAAGGTTTTGTACAACTATTATCTTGACATTCGGTTTTATCGGCATTGTTTTGTAGAATTTTAATAACATTTAAAATGTTTGCTAAGCAATTACCCAGACTATTATTCATAAAATCACTCCTTTATTTTTATCTAATATAAATTATGAAAGTTGTTTGAAAAGGTGTCGTGCTAATACCTAGAAAAGATAATATGTCAAGTAATAATTTATTTTGAAATTTAATTTTAAAAAAATAACCAAATAGGAAATTTTGTGTTATAATCGTAATAGTAGAATAAGGAGGATTTATGAAGTGTGTAAAAATTAAAGGGGCTAAAGATTTGCAAATTGCAACAGTTAAAAAGCCTGTTTCTCATGATGGAGCAGTGGTTATTCGAGTAAAAGCTTGTGGAATATGTGGTTCGGATTTACATTATTTTGAAATAGGAGCACCACTTGAACTTATTATGGGACATGAATTTTCAGGAGTTGTTGTTGATCCTGGAGCAAGAAGTGATTTGAAAGTTGGGGATAGAGTAACGGGTTTACCTATTTCGCCATGTTTAGAGTGTGAGGCTTGTAAAAGTGGACATATTCAGTATTGTGAACATACTTGGGAAAAGGCTGTTGGACTTTCTTATGAATATTCTGGTGGTTATGCCGAATATTTAGCATGTAGACCAGATATGGTGAAAAAATTACCAGATAAAGTTACTTTTTATGGAGCGACGCTTGTTGAACCATCGGCTGTTTCTTTACATGCCATTAATTTAGCAAATGTTAAAATTGGTGATAGTGTTTTAATCATTGGTGGAGGTATTATTGGTTTAATGGCTGCTGAGTTTGCCAAGTTGAATGGGGCTTCTTATATTGCTTTAATGGAAACTAATATGAAACGTGGTAAGAAAGCCTTGAAATATGGTAAAATTAATGAAGTTTTCAATGCTAATGATAAAGATATTGTTGCTAAGGTTTTAAAGAAAAGTAAAGGTGGCTTTGATAAGGTTATTGAATGCTGTGGAAATCAATATGCTGTTAGTGAGGCTATTATGACAGTTAAACCTGGTGGTACGATTGTTTTAGTTGGAGTATCAATTAAGAATATTGAAATTCCTATGATGAGTGCAGTTATGAAAGAAGTAACTATGCAAGGTGCTATTGCTTATAATGAAAAGGAATTTGAAGATTGTATTAGTTTAATTGAAAAGAAGATAATTGATGTGGAAAAATATATAGATGCTAAAGTTGGTTTGGAAAAGGTAAATGATGCTTGCTTGGAATTAACAAGTGGTAAAACAGATAAAATAAAAATAGTTATTAAGCCTTAAGAGTAATTAACGTGTTAAAACTTAGTAAAAATAAGAAATTTGCTAAGTTTTTTATTTTGTTTGGAACTTTGGGAGATTAGGAATAGGATGGTGGAAAACTCGGGATTGAAAGAATTTTTTAGGAAAAAAGTCAAGTTGAAAAACTTAAAAAAAGAGATGAAAAGAAAGAAAAAAAATAAGGAATAAGAAAGAAAAAGAGAGAAAGACTCGGAAAAGGAATAGGACTAAAAATAAAAAGAAAAAGAGGTAAAAGTGAAAACAGAAAAAAAGTGTAAATAGATAGACAAAAGGAAAAAATAAGAAAAAATTAGGGAAAATAGGCAAAATGTTAATTTAAAAGATGGTTAATATTCTTGAAAGAATTGGGGTTTTCGTGAATTTGGCAGTTTGTTTAAAAAGAAAGCGTAATTTTTATAAAATGTTAAGTTTTGTAAAATCAAAAAAATGATTTTAAAGATTTTTACAATAATTTATTGAAATTTAAAAATTAATATGCTATCATGGATGTATAGTATAGATAGAGAGAAGTAAGGGTATTCAAAATTAAGACGAACTTCTAATCGAAAGACATCTAGATTTCTTAAATGGAGAATAGTACTTATAGAATTTATCTATAGTATTTAAACATAAAGAATAGTGATATTCGATATGTATATGAAAGGAAGGAGAAATTTTAAAATGGAAAATAATAATTCCAAAAAAGTACTATTTTCTATTATCGGAGTTGCAATTTTAATAGTTGCAGTAGTTGGTGTATCATTTGCATTCTTTACTTATTCAAGAACTGGTAGTACCAACAATGTAATCACAACTGGCAAGATTACATTTAACTTTGATAATGAACAAGCACCAAGTGGTAAAATAAAGCCTGATGGTAGTGTTGAAATGAATACACCTTTAATACTTGGAAATGCTACACCAAAGGCAGCACCTGATGCAGATGATGGAGAATATGGATTTAGTGTACAAGGTCAATTACCATCTAATGTAACGGCAACACCTTTTGAAATTTATGTTGTTGAAGGAGATTTACCAGGTGCAACAGAAGTAGGGGGAGCGACAACAATGAAACACCCTGCAGCAGCAAAATCATCAGATGGAACCGTTGAAACAGAGGAAGAAAGAACTGTCTATACTGAAGCTGATAGATTAGATTTTGGTTATATTAGTATTAAAGTAAGTGCTGATACTACAAATTCAAGTGCTGATGCCCAAGATGGACTTGATGATACTATAATTGCTACATATAAAACAGGTGCCGCTTTAGAGAAAAAACCTGGAAAAGATGGTAGAGACGGTGTTTTAATTGCAAAAGGAACAATTGGCAACGATAATAAAGATTATAAATATGCCTATAAATTAGCAATGTGGGTAAATCAAACTGCAACAGTGTCTGATACTGATGCTAATGCTAAATTCCGTGCAAGTAGAACGACAACAGAAGTTTTACCAAGTAGTCAAGAGGAAGATACACGTAAAGTATATAGTGATATGTTCTATTCATTAAAAATTAGAGTAGTCGCTGGCGACGAAACATTGGGAAATTAGGAAGGAGGAATAAGATATGAATAACGAAAATTCATCAAAACAAGTATTATTATCAATTATAGGAATAGCGATTTTAGTTGTTGCCGTAGTTGGCGTATCATTTGCCTTCTTCAATTATTCTAAGACAGGTGAAGATAATAACTATGTTACAACAGGAAGTGTTTTCTTTAATTTTACTGAAGGAGATGCTATTTTGCTAGAAAATCAATTCCCTTTAGATGATGCATCTGGAAAAGCATTAGCAACTACTAAAGAAGCAAAAGGTTCTTTATCATTTTCTATAGTTGGATTTGATAGTTCTGCTAAAGGTATTGATTATGATATTTATATTGAAAAAGGAGCCGTTCCAACAGGAGAAAGTCCTAAAAAATCTGATGGTACAGCATTTACTGCTTCTGATTGGTTAGACTCTAAAGATATTAAAGTTTATTTAGTAAAAGATGGTGAAAATACAGCAACTCTTACAAACGCTGATGCTGTTAATATTTATACCGCTAAGGGAGCTGCTGAATTAGGTACTGGAATATCAGGTGGTTTAAAACTTGCTCATGGTCATATTGCAGGTAATACTGATGGTACAGAAGACTCTAAACAAACTGATAAATTTACTTTAAGTATGTGGATTGATAGTGCAGTTAAAATTACTGATGACCTTGAAGGTGATGATGATGAACCTACACCACATGTAAAGAATAGTCAAGTTTATTCAAATACTCAATATGCTGATAAGTTCTATGCTATTAAAATATTTGTAGATGCTAAAACTGCTGCATAATAGTTCGGTGATTTAATTAATTTTAAGATTTTATTGCAATGTTTGAAAAGTGATGATGGTTAGAGCATCACTTTTTTGTGTGCCAGGCATGGCATATAACTTGGAGGTGAAAGTCCACTGTACGCGTAAGTATCTGCGAAGTATTAGGGAAACACAACGCATTAACAGTGATGTTAGGGCTAAAGGAAGTGTGAAACAAAATCGTGGCTCAACGAACAGAAACTTGATATAAAGGCTATATAAAGGGATGAGGTTGCAAAACAAACTAAAGTCCAAAAGATACACGTAACTTTATATGGTAAATCAAGTGAGTAAACGAGGAAAGTTATATGTCTTACCCTGGGAGGTCTCATGGACGAATAAGTACAAGCGGTTTCATATACCAATTGTTAAGGTCGGTCGAAAAAGGTTTATCATGAGAAGTCAGCCGAGGTCATAGTACTAGAGAAATGCTAGGAAGGACTGAACAATTATGTAGTGTTTAAGTACACTAAAATTATGTTAGT
>CANRGW010000088.1 GCA_947630205.1 uncultured Bacilli bacterium | reverse complement strand
ATAATATTCAATATGCTGAATTTAATCTAAGAGTGATTTTTGCCATTAATTCTTCATATAAAAATCCAGAATATGACCAAATAGTCTTTGTATCTTTATAAACTTCACGAACTTTTTTTAATAATGGAAGTAAACCTTGTTGATTAACTAGTTCAAAAGGTTCCCCTCCTAGTAATGATAATCCGGTTATATATTCGGGTTTTAGAGCCTCAATTATTTCATCAATGGTTTTATCGGTAAAAACTTTTCCATAATTGAAGTCCCAAGCCTCTTCGTTAAAACAACCTTTACAATGATGATGACATCCAGAAACGAAGATACTAACTCGAACTCCTGGTCCATTAGCAACATCATGTTTTTTTATTTTTGCATATTTCATAAATCACCTATAAATGTAAAACTCTTGCTTTTATTTCTTTTGTCTTTCCAACATTCCAGAAGTTTTCTCCTAAGTAACCACAAGTTCTTCTAGTAACGTTCATTTTATTTTTATCTTTATTATGACAGTTTGGACATTCCCATTCTAATTTATCATTAATGATAATTTCTCCATCAAATCCGCATACATGGCAATAATCACTCTTAGTATTAAATTCAGCATATTGAATATTATTATAAATAAATTTAACTAAATCTTCTAAGGCTTCAAGATTATTTTGCATATTAGGAATTTCTACATAAGAAATTGCTCCACCTGATGAAATATTTTGAAATTCACTTTCAAATTTTAATTTAGAGAAAGCATCAATTTCTTCTCTTACGTCAATATGATAAGAGTTTGTATAATATCCTTTATCTGTTACATCTTTAATGCTACCAAATCTTTCTTTATCAATTCTTGCAAAACGATAGCAAAGAGACTCAGCAGGTGTACCATATAAACCAAAACCAATACCAGTTTCTTTTTTCCATTTATCACATCTTGCTCTTAATGTTTTCATAACTTTTAAAGCAAATTCTTTACCAACAGGGTCTGTATGCGAAACACCTTTCATTAATTTAGTCATTTCATAAACACCAATATAACCTAAAGAAATAGTTGAATAACCATTTTTTAATAATTTATCAATTGGTTCATCTTTTTCAAGTCTCGCAATTGCTCCATATTGCCAATGAACAGGGGAAACATTAGATAAAGTTCCAAGTAAAGCATGATGTCTACACATTAAAGCCTCATAACATAAATCAAGTCTTTCATCTAATAGTTCAAAGAATTTATTTTCATCTTTATCAGCAAGAATAGCAATTTGAGGTAAGTTAATACTTACAACACCTTGATTAAATCTTCCTTCAAATTTATAATTGCCATTTTCATCTTTATAAGGTGATAAGAAACTTCTACATCCCATAGGACTGAAAACATTTCCTTCATAATTCTCTCGCATCTTTTTAGCACTTATATAATCAGGATATAAACGTTTACTTGAACATTTAACAGCAAGATGAGTCAAATAATCATATTTTCCACCTTCTAAACAATTATTTTCATCAAGAACATAAATTAATTTAGGGAAAGCAGGAGTTATATAAACACCTTTTTCATTTTTAATACCTTGATATCTTTGATTTAAAATTTCTTCAATAATCATTGCTGTATAATCAATATATGGATCATCTTTATCTAAGAACATAAAAATTGTAACAAAAGGTGATTGTCCGTTAGTAGTCATTAAAGTATTAATTTGATATTGAATAGTTTGAACACCAGCCGAAAGTTCTTCTTTTAATCTATCTTGAACTAATTCTTCAATTTCTTTTTTCGTAATCTTACCCTTATATTTTTTGGTTAAATTTGCTCTAAATTTATCTTCACTTTTCTTTAAATATTTACCTAAATGTTTAATATTAACAGATTGTCCACCATATTGAGAAGAGGCAACTGCGGCAATAATTTGCGTTAAAACAGTACATGCAACTTGAAAACTTTTTGGTGTTTCAATTAATTTACCATTCATTACAGTTCCATTATCAAGCATATCTTGAATATTGATTAAGCAGCAATTAAATATTGGTTGTAAAAAGTAATCAGCATCGTGAAAATGAAGTACTCCGTCATTATGGGCTTGACTAATTTTTTCAGGAAGTAAAATTCTTTTAGTTAAATCTTTAGAAACTTCACCAGCAATTAAATCTCTTTGTGTTGATGCGACAATTGCATTTTTATTAGAATTTTCTTCCATAACTTCTTTATTACTATTTTTAATTAAAGTTAAAATAGACTCATCAGTTGTATTGGCTTTTCTAATCAATTCTCTTTCATAACGATAAAGCATATATGCTTTTGATAGTTCATATTTATTTAATTCAACCAATTTCTTTTCAATTATATCTTGAACATCTTCAACTAATAATCTTCTTTTTTTAAGACTCTCTATATATTTAATAATTTTATCAATTTCTTTATCACTTGCTATATCTTCTTCGGATACATCATTATTGGCTTTTTTAATAGCAATCCTTATTTTTTCCGCATCATAGTCAACGATACGACCATCTCTTTTAACTATTTTCATAACTACACTACCTTTCTTATACTAAAAATTATAGCAAACAAAAAATAAAAAACATGTTGCATTTGCAACAAAAAACAAATATAATTAAATTGTCGAATAAAGTCGTTTTAAAATAAGAAAAAGAGGTGTGTAAAGTGGAAGTAAAGTCAATTTTTGAAGGTATAGAGAATACCGATGTTTTAAAAATGTTAAAGTGTTTTGAAGCCCGAAAAATGTTATTTAAAAAGGATAGAACCATAATTAGTAATATTATAAATGTTAAAACAGTTGGTATTATTTTAAGTGGTACTGCTAATATTATAAGATATGATTATAATGGTAATCGTTCTATTATTGAAAAACTAGAAAAAAATTCTGTTTTTGGAGAAGTTTTTTCAAGAGTAGGAAGTGATATTTCTGTTATAGCAACAAGTGATTGTGAAGTTTTATTCATTGACTATGAACATATTATTAAAAGATGTAAAAAAGGATGTAGTTATCATAGTACTTTAACAGATAATGTTTTAAAACTTTTATCCCAGAAAATTGTTGACCTTAATGAAAGATTAGAAATACTTTCTAAAAGAACAATTCGAGATAAACTACTTTCTTATTTTGAATTTCTTGCAAGTGAAAGTCCTAGAAGATCCTTTTATTTACCATTCACTTATACCGATTTAGCCGATTATTTATCTGTTGATAGAAGTGCTATGATGCGTGAAATAAAAAATTTAAAAGAAGAAGGTTTTATAAAAACTAATGGCAAGCATATTACTTTAATTAGTTATTAGTTTTTTTTAAGACACTTTCTTCTTTTTCACTTTTACTACATAAATTATTCATAGAAACTTTAAATTTTTTTGAATATTTGTACAAATTAGAAATAGAAATACAAATATTAGCATTTTCATATTTAGCAATACAAGCCTGTTTAACATTTAACATTTTAGCTAAATTAGCCTGTGATAAATTATTTTTAATTCTTAATTGTTTTAAATTTTCTCCTAAGACCTTTAAATCTAATTTTTCTAAAAGGTTATTTTTTTGTTTATTATTATTAAGTCCTAAGACATAATCAATACTATAATTAAAATGATTGGCAAAAGCAATTAAATATTTTAAAGGAATAACATTAATTCCAAGTTCCCATAACGAATAAGCTGAACGCTTAACCTTTAATATATTAGCCATATCTTCTTGAGTAAGATCATTATCTTCTCTAATATCTTTTAATTTCGTGAAATCTATCATTATATTTACCACCAATTTAATTTTTACATTTCTTGAATGGTAATAATGTCGATTGCTATCGTTAGTTATCATGCTTTGCTATTTTACGTTATATAAATGTAAAATATTTTTCTTTTTGTCCACATATTTAAATAATTTTAAAAAAATAAAAAAATGTTAAATATAATTGAACGAGTCTTTAAATATTTATTTTGAGTTTAAAATTATATTTTTTATCTTTTTTTCTTTTCTAAATTTTTGTAGTTTTTTATTTTTGAATAATTTTATGAAATACTTAAAGTTTTATCTAAAATAAAAAAACTGTTAAGCCTTTTTATATTCTTTAACAGTCTTTAATATGAAATCATTTATTTCTTCTAATTTTGTTTCAATATCTTTTAATAAAAGATATTGATTTAAGAAACGGTCTTTATTATGATTTTTATATTTTATTTTAAAGTAAGTATCACCATTTATATAATCAGTTAAGAACCGAAGTGCTAATTCATAAGTTAAAATTTTAATTGATAAACCTAGATTATCAATTTCTGAATTAGTTAAATAATTACTCATTTCTTCCAAATAACCTTTTAGATAGGCTTTTGTTAAATCAATATTTAAAAATATTTTAGAAGGGTCAGTTTCATCTTCAAAAGCATTACTACAGGCTGAACGAATACCATCTCCTAAATCAAAAAGAATAGAACCAGGCATTACTGTATCAAGATCAATAATAGCAATTCCAATTCCCGTTTTTTCATCCATTAAAATATTATTTAATTTAGTATCATTATGGGTTACTCTTAAAGGAATATTTTTTCCAAGGGCTTCTACTATAACAGCACATTCTTTAAATTTAGAAATTAAATCAACTATTTGTTCTGGAACTTCATGTGCTCTATTTGTAACTTTATTTTCAATACTTAAAAGTAAATCATTAAATCTTTTTTTAGTATTATGAAAATCTTTAATTGTTTCTCCAAGTAAATTAATAGGAAAATCACTTAATAATTTTTGAAAGAAACCAAAACTTTTTCCTGCTTGATATGCAAGTTCTTCTGAATTATCAGCATCTTTTAAACTATCATAAGAAAAACAATTATCAATGTAATCAAATGCTCTATAGTATTCTTTTTCTCCTTCTGAATTAATATATGTAAATAAATTTTCATCATTAACAGTTTTAATTATATTTAAAGTTTTATGAATAGTATCATTATTTTTCTTTAGTTTTTTCTTTATATGGTTAGTAACTAATTCAATGTTTTTCATAACTAAATAAGGTTCTGTAAAAACATTAGAATTTATTTTTTGAAGTAAATATTTATGAATATCATTATTATCTTCATAAGTTAAAATATAACTTTTATTAATATTTCCTTGGTTATTTTCTTCAATTGCTTTTATATTACCTTTGAATTTAAATTCTTTAGCAATATTTTTAATTTTCTCGTTCATTTTCTTATTCCTTTCTTATCTATCTTAATTATAAATAAATATTAGGAAAATATCTACTTTTTTTAGTATTTTTTTCTTAATTTGAAAAAAAACTCAAATGAAAAGTTAAATTTCAGAAAATAGTATTAAATAGAATATGTAAGACTAAATTGGTAGGAAAAGAAA
>CANRGW010000087.1 GCA_947630205.1 uncultured Bacilli bacterium | reverse complement strand
CTTTCATAAGAAATGAAAAGAAAGGGAAAGCATCCGATTTTTCAAATGTGTCATATACTATGATAATAAATAAAAATAAAATTGACAATATGGATTGACAAAAATTGACAAAGTCCAACATGCAAGTTAGGTATAATAAAACTAACTTGTATTTTTTTTCAAGAAAATACTTGAAAAGTAAAAATAAATGAAATATAATAAAAACAGAATAGAGGGACAAAAGAAGGTTTCTCGGAAAGGTAATGATTGAGTATGATGATATTAAAATATGTTAACTCTAAGTCAACTACGGGGGGGGTAATTTAGAAAAGTTATTACCTAAAAATATTCAAAAAATAAAAAACTTAAGACATATAGAAAATAGTATCAAGGATACTAGATTTTTATATGTCTTTTTGTGTTGAAAAAAGACATTAAAGGAAATTAAAAAAAATAGAAAGAGAGGATGAAGTATGGAAAATAAAAATAATAAAAAAAGTAAAATATCAATAATAGTTGCAGTAACAATAGCAATAATAGCCGTAACATTAGGAACAGCATATGCATTCTTTAGTTATAGACGGTCAAGTGAAAGTAGTAGTTTAATAGCAGGAGATATCTATATGCATTATAAAGGACAAAATACGGGAATAAATATAGATAATGCAATCCCTAGTGAAACATATGACCCAAAAGAATATTTTGAATTTACAATTGAAGGGAAAAATACTTATACAGAAAAAGATATCTGGTATGAAATAGATTTAGTATATGGTGATCAACCCGCAGGAAGAGACACCAGAATAAGAGATAGTTTATTGAAGTTTACTCTATTTGAAAAAGTAGGAAATGATGGAGTTGATACAAAAGTATTAGATGGAGTAAGTTATGATGAAATAAATAATAAGAAAATATGGGTAAATAAAATAGATAAAAATACAACAGAAGAAACCAAAATAACATATAAATTATATATGTGGATAAGTAACGACACCGTAATAGGAGATAATGGGGATTATACAACAGCTGAGTGGAATGAAAACGTTTATGCAAGTGTAAAGGTAAATGTCAAAGGTGATTTTAATGAAAAGTCATTAGAACCAGAAAAATCACAAACAGGAAGTTTGATAACAACAATATTAGGTAAAGCCTATACGACTGATGGAAAAGAAATAATAGCTTTAGATGTAACTGATAAAAATAATGTAACAAAATGTGCAAGTGTAGAAGCATGTAGAGGAAAAAAGATAGAATACAGATATTCAGGACCAGAAGTAAACAATTATATATATTTAAAAGATAATAATAATTCTAACGAATTATGGAGAATAATTGGAATATTTGAAGATTATGAAGTTGGACAATATGTCAAGATAGTAAGAGATGACTTATTACCAACAGAAAAAATGCCAGAATATTATACAGCAAGCAATCAACAGAAATATAAAATAAATACTTCAACATCTATGCAGGAGGGATTTTGGAATAGATTAGAACCTCATGATGATAGTTCATTAGAAAAAAACAATTGGCCAGATGCTGGATTGCAATATTGGTTGAATGATACAGAAACGGCAGATGGATATTTGACAAAATTATCAGGTGATGTGAAAAATAAACTAGTATCAGTAAAACATTATTTAGGAACAGCACGTGCAAGTAGTCCATATGACACACCATTACAATCATATGCAAGAGAACGAGATGTCGAAAGTTGTAACGGAAAAGGTCCAGTTGGAAATACAAGTGCATCAGCGATAGCAAGTAGTATAGGATGTCAAGTATGGGCCGGAAATGATGCAACATGGACAGGAAAAGTAAGTTTAATGTATCCAAGTGATTATGGATTTAGTGCAATAAATACGAATTGGAGTAAACCTTTATATGCTACTAGTTCAACAGATGGATTTGAGGATACAGCAATAAATAAAACATCATGGATGTTTAATACAATGACAAATGCAAGTAGTAAATATTCATGGTTGCTTTCCCCTGTGTATAACAGTTCTGGCAGTGTGGCTGTCTGGGGCACTTCCAGCGGAGGTATGTACAGCTCCGGCGTTCATGGCGGCAGCGGCGTTCGGCCAGTCCTTAATCTATCATCCCAAATATCATTGGTAGGTGATGGAGATGGAACTGCTGAAAGTCCATATGAAATATTCGAATAAATGTTTGCATTTTTCTATAAATTATGGTAATATGTAGTAAATCCAATGAAATTGAGGAGTATATTATTTGAATTTTAAGAGAGTTAGTGATTGGTGCGAACTAATATTTTGAATAATAGAAGGTAGCAATTGAGGAGTGTATCTGAATTTAGTAAGATATAATGTTAATCGCATTAAGATTTTAAGGTAATTTTAATTACAAATTAAGGTGGTACCACGAGATTTCGTCCTTTGGGATGAAGTCTTTTTTATTTTAAGGAGGATTTATGTTAAGTACGAAATATAATCATTTAATGGTTGAAGAAGGTAAATATGAAAAATGGCTTGAGGGTGGTTATTTTAAAAGTGGAGATTTAACTAAGAAACCCTTTTGTATTGTTATTCCCCCTCCTAATGTAACAGGTAAATTACATTTAGGTCATGCTTGGGATACGGGTATTCAAGATACAATTATTCGTTATAAAAGAATGCAAGGTTATGATACTTTGTGGCTTCCAGGAATGGATCATGCAGGAATTGCAACGCAGGCTAAAATTGATAAAAAATTAAAGTCAGAAGGTATAAATCCAAGGGAAATGACACGAGAAGAATGGTTAAAAATTGCTTGGCAATGGAAAGAAGAATATGCTTTAAATATTCATGACCAATGGGCTAAACTTGGTTTATCTCTTGATTATTCTAAGGAAAGATTTACTTTAGATGATGGGTTATCTGAGGCAGTTAAACATGTTTTTGTTACCTTATATAATAAAGGTTTAATTTATCGAGGAGAAAGAATTATTAATTGGGATCCCGAGGCTATGACGGCTCTTTCTAATGAAGAAGTTATTTATAAAGATGTTAAAGGTGCTTTTTATCATTTAAAATATTATCTTGAAGATAGTGATGAGTATTTAGAAGTTGCAACAACACGTCCGGAAACTTTATTTGGCGATACAGCCGTTGCCGTTAATCCGGAAGATGAAAGATATAAGAAGTATATTGGTAAAAATGTTATCTTACCAATTGTAAATAAAAAAATACCTGTTGTTGCTGATATGCATGCTGACCCTGAATTTGGAACTGGTGTTGTTAAAATAACGCCGGCTCATGACCCTAATGATTTTGAAGTAGGACTACGTCATAACTTAAAAAGAATTGTGGTTATTAATCCTGATGGAACAATGAATGAAAATGCTTTACAGTATGCCGGAATGGATAGATTTTCTTGTCGTAAGGCGTTAGTTAAAGATTTAGAAGCAGCAGGACTTCTACTTAAAATTGAAGAAATGGTACATTCGGTTGGCCATTCTGAAAGAACAGATGTTATGGTAGAACCTTATTTATCTAAACAATGGTTTGTTAAAATGCGGCCTTTGGCTGATAAGGTTTTAGAAAATCAAAAGAATAAAAATACTAAAGTTAATTTTGTGCCTAAACGTTTTGAAAAAATCATGAACCACTGG
The DNA here is from genome assembly GCA_947630205.1 of uncultured Bacilli bacterium. Classification (GTDB taxonomy): domain Bacteria; phylum Bacillota_I; class Bacilli_A; order RF39; family UBA660; genus RUG591. The sequence continues at coordinate 1,762 of CANRGW010000087.1, read as the reverse complement.
ATGACTATTACTTATGATTGGTGTATTTCAAGACAAATATGGTGGGGACATCGTATTCCTTGTTGGTATAAAGATGATGAAATTTATGTTGGTACAGTTCCTCCTAAGGGAGATGGTTGGAAGCAAGATGAAGATGTACTAGATACCTGGTTTTCAAGTGCTTTATGGCCTTTTTCAACTTTAGGTTTTCCAAATTCTACCGATTTATTAAAAAGATATTATCCTAATGATGTTTTAGTAACTGGTTATGATATTATTCCTTTTTGGGTAAATAGAATGACTTTTCAAGGTTTAGAATTTATGAAAGAACGTCCTTTTAAAGAATGTTTAATTCATGGACTTATTCGAGATAAAGAAGGACGAAAGATGAGTAAATCTTTAGGTAATGGTATAGATCCAATGGATGTTATAGAAGAATATGGTGCTGATGCTCTTCGTTATTACTTAGTAACTTCAACAAGTCTTGGAACGGATTTAAGATATGATACAGAAAAAGTAAAAGCAACTTGGAATTATATCAACAAACTTTGGAATGCTTCCAGATTTTGTCTTTTAAATATAGAAAGTTTCACGGAGAAAGATTATAAGTTAGATAATTTAAGTAAAGAAGATAAATGGATTATTTCAAAATTAAATAAAGTTATTAAAGAAGTAACAAAATTTATGGATAAATATGAATTTAATAATGCGGCTAATTCTTTATATAGTTTTATTTGGAATGATTTCTGTGATACTTATATTGAATTTGCTAAATTTAGTTTAGATTTAAATTCTACGAAGTCAACTTTATATTTTGTTCTTGTAAATATTTTAAAAATGCTTCATCCTTTTATGCCTTTTGTAACAGATGAAATTTATGATAAGTTACCATTTAAAGATGCTACTAATATAATGATAAGTAAGTATCCTAAGTATAGTAAAAAATATCTTTATGAAGAGGAAATGGAAGTTGAACATATAATTGAATTTATTAAAGTATTTAGAAATATTAAACAAGAAAACAATGTAGGTGCTTCTTATAAAGTAAAATTAAGAAGTGATTTTCCAGAAATAATTATTAAAATGTTAAAATTAGAAGAACATATAGTAGATGAAGAACTTGCAATTACTAAATATAATGTAACTAATAATTACTATACACTTGATTTATATTATGAAAAAGTTTTAACGAAAGAAGATATTTTATTACAAGAAAAACAAATTGAGAATTTAAAAAATAGTATTGCAAGACGAGAAAAGTTACTATCTAATCAAGGTTATTTAAACAAGGCTCCAAAAGAATTAGTTGCAAGTGAGAAAGAAAAATTAGCAAGTGAAAAAGAATTACTTGAAAAATTAAGTAAGTAGGCATATTAATCAAATAATATGTCTTTTTTTACTTGTAATATTTTGAAAAATATATTAAAATTATTTTAGTTAAAATAGTTGATAATAGGTTTTGGGAGTAAAAGAGGAAATATGAGTAAAAGAAAGAAAGATTTAATTGAAATAATATATGATAATAAAGATATGGTAATTATTTTTGTTATATTACTTGTTATTGTTTTGTTATGTTTTTTGCTATTTAATGTTATTAATAAAAAAGAAGAAGGAAATACGGAAGAAGAAATAGTAACAACAACTTTAACATTATTTGGAAATCGAACTATAAATCTAGAAGTCGGAGAAGATTTTGAAGAACCAGGTTATTATGCAATTGACTCTAATGGGGTTTTACAAACAAGTAATATCATTATAACGAATAATGTTGATACAACTAAAC
>CANRGW010000086.1 GCA_947630205.1 uncultured Bacilli bacterium | reverse complement strand
ATAATGCTTTATTAACATGGAAAGTATCAACTATCAATTCGGCACTTACATCAGAATTTAAAATAGCACCTACAACTCCTGGATTTCTTTGGGTTAAAGGACTCATTGCATTAAACATATGGGTAGCATGACGAACTCCCAAATACGTTCCTTTTAAAGCCGTTTCATAATCCGAATCGGTATGTCCCATTGAAATAACAACATCCGTATCTCTTCTAATTTCCGAAATTGCTTTAAAATCTTCATCCATTTCGGGAGCGAGTGTAATTATTTTTATTATATCTTGATATTCTTTAACAAACTTCGCATCAGGTTTTAAAATATAAGCCTCATCTTGGGCTCCTTTTTTCTTAGGATTTATAAAAGGTCCTTCGGCATGAACACCTAAAATTGTTGAACCATTCCATGTTTTACTTTCTTCTTTTAAAGCCCTACATACCTTTAAGGATTTTTCAATAATCTTCTTATCAACCGTCATCGTTGTTGGTAAAAAGCCCGTTACGCCATTTTTAATAATACCAAAAGCAATTGTCCTAAGACTCTCTTCCGTTCCATCACATACATCTTTTCCAAGATAGCCGTGAATATGTAAATCAATCAAACCAGGGGCTACATAATTACCTTTCGCATCAATAATTGAACAATCACTTGGCATATCTTCTTTAGCAACTATTCCTTCTATAACATCAGAATAAAGAAGAACTTTATCTTCCAATATTCTATCTTTTAAAATTATTTTTCCATTAATTATTGCTTTCACTTAACTTCTCCTTCCAAACTATAATATAATATCTAATTAAATTATATACTAACTTATTCTTATAAAGCAAGAAAAATACTAAGAACTTGATATAAAAATTTTTATCTTGAAAGATAAAAGAAAAGACAAACAAGTTATTTATACCTATTTGCCACCAGTCTAAAAATAATATTTAGTTTTCTATTAAATTTATCTCGTATTTACAATTTAAAATTCTTGAAATATTCTTTATTAAAGTCTTATCTATTTTCGTAAAATAAAGTTTTATTTCAGATTTTCCTGTATTCGGAAGTTTTATTTTTCTTGTTAAACATTTTCCCATATCAACTATTTCTACTTCTTTCTTTAAAAAATTCTTAAATTCTTTCATTAATAAAGGATAATGAGTACAACCTAAAACTAATATATCTCTATCTTGAAATTCTTGCATATAATTTTTTATAACCTTAATATCTATCTTATTTTCTTCAATCATTAAAACTAGTTCTTTAGCAGCAATTGCTAAAATATTCTCTAAGTTATTTTGAAAAACATGGCTTGAAATAGTTCTTTTAGTTGCCAAAACACCTTTTTTTAAATCGCTTTTTTCTTTTAAATACTCAATAGTTGGTGTAATAATATCATAGATTGGAATAGTAGTTACTTTTTTTAAATCGAGGTAACAATTAGAACTTATTGTACCACAGGCAATAATTATTAGATCAACTTTTTTGGCTTCAAAAAAAGCAATTATTTTTTTAGATAAACTTAATAAAGTTTTTTTATCCTTATCTCCATAAGGAATATTTTTCGTATCCCCATAATAGTAATACTGATTATTCGGATATTCTTTCAATAATTCATTTAAAACATTCAAACCACCTATTCCAGAATCAAATATACCTACTTTCATATTTTCACCCTTATAATATTTAGCATTTAATTATTTAAATATTCCTTTTTCCATAAATTTATTACTTATAATATTTCATGAATTAAAAAAGAAGTATTATAAATTATTCCTCTTTTTTCTTGAAAGAACTATTATACACTTCTTTTTAATATGCAATTAAATCAAATTACTTGTTTTCTATCTTTGTTTTACCACCCATATAAGGTTGTAATACTTTTGGAATTAAAATTGAACCATCTTCTTGATAATTGTTTTCAACTAAAGCAATTAAAGCCCTTGGAGTTGCTAAAACAGTGTTATTCAAGGTATGAACATAATAAGTACCATTTTCACCTTTACTTCTAATTCCTAAACGTCTTGCTTGAGCATCTCCTAAAGTTGAACAAGAGCCAACTTCAAAATATTTCTTTTGTCTTGGACTCCAAGCCTCTATATCACAAGATTTAACTTTTAAATCAGCAAGGTCTCCACTACAACATTCAATAGTTCTAACCGGAATATCTAAATTTCTAAAAAGTTCAACAGTAAATTCATACATTTTCTTATACCATTCCATAGAATCTTCTGGTTTACAAATAACAATCATTTCTTGTTTTTCAAATTGATGAACTCGATAGACTCCTCTTTCTTCAATTCCATGAGCCCCTACTTCTTTTCTAAAACATGGAGAATAACTAGTTAAAGTGATTGGTAAACTATTTTCTTTAACAATTTGGTCTTTAAATCGTCCAATCATAGAATGTTCACTTGTTCCTATTAAGTATAAATCTTCTCCCTCTATTTTATACATCATAGCATCCATTTCTTTGAAAGACATAACACCATTTACAACATCACTTCTTATCATAAATGGAGGAATACAATAAGTAAATCCTTTATTTATCATAAAATCTCTTGCATAAGAAAGCATAGCACTATGAAGACGGGCAATATCTCCCATTAGGAAATAAAAACCATTACCACTTGTTCTACCACTTGCATCTTTATCAAGTCCATTAAATTTTTCTAAAATATCTCCATGATATGGTATTTCATAATTAGGAACAACTGGTTCTCCAAACCTTTCCATTTCAACATTTTCAGTATCATCATGCCCAATTGGTACACTGTCATCAATAATATTCGGAATTACCATCATCATTTTCTTAATAGAAGCATTTAATTCCTCTTCTTCTTGTTCCATAGCAACTAATTTATCATTGATTTTAGAAACAGCCTTTTTGGCTTCTTCGGCTTCTTCTTTCTTACCATCTTTAAATAAAAGACCTATTCTATCACTTTCTTTTTTTCTTTCACTACGAAGTTCATCACCATTCTTTTTAAGTTCTCTAACCTTTTTATCAAGTTCAAGCACTTTATCAACTAATTCTAATTTTTCATCTTGAAATTTCTTTTTAATATTTTCCTTTACTTTTGAAGGATTTTCTCTTACAAACTTAATATCTAACATTTTACTTTTCTCCTTTTAATTTTTCTAAAGCATCTTCTAATTTTATTCTTGAAGGTGCATATCTTTTAGTTATTCTTTCAACATCATTAACTGTTGGATTTTTAATTCTTGTACTATCCATATTATGGCTTAAATCCGAGAGTTTTATATTATAAATATGCATATTTTTACTACTAATTATTCTATCAATGTAGTCTGGATAATATTCGCCTTTTTTCTTTGTTAAATAGTCTAACCAAGCAATTATTTCCTCATCATAACCTAAATATTTTAAATCATCTTCCTCTATATCAGTATCTTCTAAAACATCATGAAGTAAAGCCGTTATTTTTTCTTTATAATCATTAAGACCTTCATAAACTTTTGTTAAATGAACAATATAAGGAATGCCGGCTTTATCACATTTATCACTAAAAAGTCTTAATACAAAATCTAAAGTTTTTTCTAATAAATTATCTTTTGTTTTTAAATTTTCAATTTCTTCTTCTGTAAAATATTTTTTTAACATTATTCCTCCTTAAAAAACACAAAAGAATAGCACGAGGAGTGCAAAGCACGGTACCATCCTTTTTTTAACTTTTATAGTAACGAGTTTCCCCGGAACCGATTAAGGTTCTCTAAAGAGTAGATAAATAGGTTTTATTGTAATTTTGCATCAACCAATTACTTTCTGAAAATAAAATTATCTATTATTGTCTCTTTTTCGATTTACATATATTTTTGCATTTGTTTCATCATTTGATTAACTTGTTTTTGTGTTGGAGTTCGTCCCATTCCACTCATTAAAGTTCTTATCATTTCTTCATTAATAGGTGGATTTTTCTTTAAATACTTAGTCATTATATGACGAGCAATAAAGAAACCAACTACACCCCCGACTAAAAAACTAATCGTAATTTGTAATATGTCAATTAACATAACCTCAACTCCTAATCTTATTCTACTATAATATATGTAAAATTTCAACGATTATTTTTCTTTAAAAGAAAAAAGTACATCTTTTAATGTACGTTTTTATAATTTTCTCCACATATTATAATATTCTATTCCCGAAATAATAGACATGATAACAGCAAAATAAATTAGAAAATCAGCAACCCATAAGTTAATCAATTCAAATGGTAAATTATAGAAAAACATTAAAGTTAAACCAATCATCATACTAGCTGTTTTTATCTTTCCAGATTTAATAGCAGCAACAACTTTTCCTTTTCTTAAAGCATCCATTTTTAAAGCATTAACAACTTCATCACGGAAAATATAAATAATAGGAACAAAAGCTGGAATAAAACCACGATAAGCAAAAATTATTAAAACCGAATTAACTAATACTTTATCAGCAATAGCATCTAATAATTTACCGGTATCGGTTACAATATTTTTACTTCTTGCTAAATATCCATCTAAAAAATCCGTTAAAGAAGCTATAATAAAAATTATACCAGCAATTATATATGTTGAATCAATTACTAAACCTGAAACATTAAATTTAGGAAAATTTATACCTACATTATAAAAAGGAAATAAACAAAGAATAATAATAACAATTGTTAAAAATATTCGTGATAAAGTTAATTTATTTGGTAAGTTCATAAATTACTACGCCTCCCGTTTCTTGTAACTCTTTAGATATTTTATCTTCACTTTTAACTACTCTAAGTACAATATATACAACTAAAGAAATAAACAATAAAATAGCAATCAATAAAACAATAGGAGCCATATCATATTTGGTATGTTTAATCTTTGTATAAGGAGATACTACTCTATTAGTTTTTTCTTCATCATTTTTAACTTTTTTTATATCATCAAGAGTTATCTTTGAAGTTTTTTCAAAAATGAAATCATTAAATTCATCAATTATTTTGGAAACATCAAGTCCAAGATATTTAGAATAACTTCTAACTAACTCTTTTAATTCAAAAATATCTTTAAAAGCTTTAGAATTACCTTCTTCAATTGCTTCTAAAAGGGATGGATTTATATCTAAATCTTCGCTTGCTTCATTTATACTTACACCATTTTTTCTTCGTTCGTCCCTTAAATATTCTCCTATTTCTTTCATAAATCACCTCGAAATGATTTTAAAAAAATGCTTTATAAGCCATGTTCTGTACCTAAAAGGTGGCAAACATTTATCTATCTTTCGATTCTAAACTCAGTTCTATTCCCAAGTTTAAACTCCCCTACCAAAATTTGGGTTTCTCACTCGTGGGGTTTACTATGTTCCACTTCCTCCGTTTCCAGATTCTTCAT
>CANRGW010000085.1 GCA_947630205.1 uncultured Bacilli bacterium | reverse complement strand
TCGACGAAAAGATATTATAGACTATTCATGTGTCTTTTTCAATTGTGAAGTGTTGCACTTCAAATTTAAATTAACATAAATATAAAGATTTGCATTAATTTTAATATTATTATATAATATATTATTGTAAGTATAGTAGTAAAGTAGGTGAAAAGATGTATCCAAAGAAAAAGAAAAGGAGAAGAAAATTGAAAAGATATAATGTCTTTGTATTAGTTCTTACTTTAATATTAATATTTTTAATTGGAATAAATACAACTATTATTGCTATGTATGATGTTTTACCATATAAATATTTATTGCTATATTTGGTTTTCGTTATTGGGGTTCCTTTAATATTAATACAATTTATGGTTAGAAAAAGAGTTAGATGGCATACTAAAATAATATCTATTTCTTTTGTAATTGTTTTTATAGTTTTATTAGGATTTTTATTATATTATTTATACAATACATTTTCTTTTTTAGATGCTTTTAGTAATTATAGTTATGTAACCCATAATTATAAAGTTTTAGTTCCTAGTAATTCGGAATATCAAGAGTTAAATGATATCAACAATAAAAATTTAGGTTATATTACCCTTGTTAATATGGATTATTCGAAAGCCATAAAAGAATTAAATAAAAAAGTTAAAGTAAATTCTAAAGATTATCTTGATTATACAACTTTAGTTGAAGCCTTGAATTTAAAACAAATAGAAACGGTTTTATTAACTGATAGTTATTATGATATTTTAAAAGAAGAATATGATGATTTTGAAACAAATTATCGAGTCATTTTTGAATTTTCAATAAGAGAAAAAACCAATAATTTGGCCAAAGAAATAGATGTTACAAAGGATACTTTTAATATTTTTATATCAGGTATGGATACAGCGGGTGTAATATCTTCAATTAGTCGAAGTGATGTTAATATTCTTATAACGGTTAATCCGAAAACTAATCAAATTTTAATGTTACATATTCCAAGAGATTATTATGTTACTTTTCATGGTTTAAAAGATAGAGATAAATTAACCCATTCTGGTTTATATGGAACGGAAATGACGATTAAAACTATTGAAGATATGCTTGATATAGATATAAATTATTATTTTAAAGTTAATTTTGATACCGTTGTTCAAGTAGTAGATGCGTTAGGTGGTGTTGATGTTTATTCAAAATATAGTTTTAAAGCCGTTGACCATGGTTATTATTTTAAACAAGGTTATAATCGAGTAAATGGTCAAAAAGCCTTAGATTTTGTTAGAACTAGAAAAGTTTTACCAGGAGGCGATATTGCAAGAGGTGAAAATCAATTAGCCATGTTGCAAGCAATTGTTAAAAAAGCCTCTTCTCCCGCTATTTTAATGAAATATACGCAATTATTAGACTCTTTAAAAGCCGGCTTTTTAACAAATATGTCAACGGATAAAATAATGGATATTATTAAAATGCAAATTGATAAAATGCCTAGTTGGAATTTCACGTCTATTAATTTAACAGGTTACGGAAGTGAAGACTATACAAGTGTTTTCCCTGATCGAAAAGTTTATGTTATGGAACCTCTACAAGAGTCTATTGATAATGCAAAGAATGCTATTAAAGAAGTAATGGATGATAAAAAACTAGAAAATAGTTATACAGAAAGTGATGGAAATGTAAATATTCCAACAGTTGTTAAACCTACTACTCCTAAAAAAGAAGAGACAACTACTGATAAAAATAAAGATAAAGAAGAAACAAAAAAAGACGAGGACGAAAAAGAAACCGATAAAAAGGATGATAGTACTTCTTCTAATAAAGATGAAAATGCTGATAAAAATACAGATACAAGTACTAATCAAGATACTAACAAGAACCCTGATGATAACACTAGTCAAGATGAAAATTTAAAGGATGACCAAACTAAAGATGAACAAAAAACGGATAAAGATACTAATCAAGATACCGAAAATAATGATGATAACACTTTACAGGATAACGGTTTAGTGCCTACTAATTAACAGAGATAAAATTAAAATCTCTGTTTTTTTCTAAAAGACTTCAAAAAAAGTTTATTTTGATTTATAATAGTATAGTTGACAATAGATGGAGGACTTAGTTTTAATGAATGATGTTGTAATATTAATACCTGCTTATAATCCTAATCATAGATTAATCGATTTAGTTAAAGATTTAGAATTATCAGGATTTAAAAAAATATTAGTTATAAATGATGGAAGTTTGAAAAAATATCAAAAAGTTTTTTTAGAATTAGAAAAAATATCTAGTTGCCTAGTTTTAGAATATTCTGAAAATAAAGGTAAAGGTTATGCTATAAAATATGGTATAAATTATTATTTAGAAAATTTAAAAAATGCTTATAAAGGCATTGTAACCGTAGATGATGATTATCAACATGAACCTGATGATATAAAAAATATTGCTTTAAAACTCTTAGGAAATCAAGATAGTTTAATTTTAGGAGTTCGTGATTTTAAAACAAAAGGGCTTCCTTTTGGTAATAAGTTTGGCAATAAATTAACGTCTTTAATTTTTAGATTTTTATATGGTACAAAGATAAGTGATACTCAAACAGGATTAAGGGGTATTCCTAATCGTTATTTAAATTTATGTTTAGAAGCCAATGGTAAACGTTTTGAATATGAAATGAATATGCTAATTAGTTTTATAAAAAATAAAAAGAATGTCTTATGTATTCCAATAAAAACAATTTATCATAAAAAAAATAATACCATGTTTAATAATGTTATTAATGGTTTAAGTATTTATAAAGCCTTATTTAGTGAATATATTAAGTATGGATTAACTAGTTTATTTGCTGCTTTTATAGATATTATAATTTTTACAGCCTTTTTAAGTATATTTAATAATTTAAATGCTAATTTTATTATTATAATGGGAACATTTACAGCCAGAATAGTCTCAGCCTTTGTTAATTTTAATTTAACCAAATATTTAGTATTTAAAAGTCATGAAAAAAGTGAAAATCTTTTAGTAAAGTTCTATTTGCATAATTTTATTAATATGATAGCATCGGCTACTTTAGTTTTAATTTTACATAATTTATTTCCTAATGTTTTAGAAACAATTTTTAAAGTTATCGTTGATACTACAATTTATATAGTGGGTTATAAAATTCAAAAGAAATATATCTTTAAAGCCTAATTTGAATAAAAAATCTTCTTTTTATCAATATAGATATGAAAGGAGATTTTATTTTGGCAAAACATAAAGTTGAAATAACGGGAATTAATACCAATGAAATCGAAGTTTTAACTAGCAAACAAACGGAAGAATTATTTAAAAAAATGGCTCTTGGCGATAAAACGGCCAAAGATGCTATTATAAATGGAAATTTAAAATTAGTGTTATCTATTTTAAAGAAATATATTGGTAGAACAGATAATTTAGATGATTTATTTCAAGTAGGGGTTATTGGTCTTACTAAAGCCGTTGATAATTTTAATGTTGATTTAGGTTTGAAACTTTCTACTTATGCTATTCCCATGATAAGTGGAGAAATAAGAAGATATTTAAGAGACAATAGTCTTTTAAGAGTAAGTAGAAGTGTAAAGGACTTAGCCTATAAAGCAATTCAAAAACGTGATGAACTAACAAATATTTTAGGCTATGTACCAAGTTATGAAATGATAGCCGAAGCCTTAGGAGAAACCGAAATAGATGTTTTAACTAGTATTGAAGCCTTATCAGACCCAATCAGTATCAATGAACCAATTTATAATGATGGGGGAGATACAATCTATTTATATGAACAATTAGAAGATACAAGAGAAAAAAGTGATATAGAAACAAGACTAGCCTTAAAAAAAGCCATTAATGATTTATCTTCGAGAGAAAGAAGTATTTTAGATAAAAGGTATATAATTGGGAAAACGCAAATGGAAATAGCATCTGAACTTGGAATAAGTCAGGCTCAAGTATCACGTCTTGAAAAAAGTGCTATTAAAACTTTAAAAAAGACTTTAAAATAAAAAACTTCGGATGAAGTTTTAAATTTCTCTATATAATTCTTTATTCTTAAAAGGATTTTTAGGATCTATTTTATCTATAAATAATATACCGTCTAAATGATCTAATTCATGTTGAAAAGCAATTGCTAATTCTTCTCTTGCTCTAATTCTAATTGGAGTACCATTTTCATCATACCCCTCAACCGTAACTCTTGCATATCTTGGTACAATTCCACAAGTTTTTCTATTAATTGATAAACAACCTTCTCCCTCTCCAACATAAATCATTTCTTCGGAATTACTAACTAGTTTAGGATTAAAAATAACATAATTATCAAATTTTCCATCATCGTATTCATGTACGATTACAAAAAATCTTTTCTTGATACCTAATTGAACAGCCGCAAGTCCCATTCCTGGTCTTAAATCATATTTCTCTGCTAATTCTTCTATTTGACTATTAGTTAAAAATTCAATCATATCTTTTATAACTTTTTTATATTCTTCTTTTAAAGGAAAAGTTACTTCTTCACTTTTTTCTCTTAGTCTTTTATCTTTTTCATCTAAGATATCATTCATTTTAAGCATACTATCACCACTCTGGTACATTTTATCACAAATGATGTAATTTGTAAAATAAAATTAAAAAAAATAGGAAGATTTTATCTTCCCCATCTAGTACCAATGATTATAACTAATAAAATGAATAATACAATGATAATAGCATAATTAGAGTTATTATTGTATCCATAATTTGGATAGATGTAACCTACGTTGCCAGAGTTTGCACAACCATTACCATATCCATAGTTTGGATAACCACCATAATAATACATAAAATTACCTCCTTTATTATCTACTAATAGTTTACGTTAAAAGGCAATTTTTGTTATTATGTATGACTATAAATTATTAGATAATTTAATGACTTCTTCCATGTTATCATCAATAGCAACTTTGTTTTTATGAATTTCATTACATTTTAAACATTTATAAATTATTTTAAAAGTATCTTTATATTTTTCAATACCAATAGGTTTTAGTAAACCTTTACATGGATTACATCTATCGCCAGGATTAATATCAACATGTTTAGAATATAAACAGTTTGGACAATGATCTCTTGCTGTATAATTTAATTTAGAAACTTTAAAACCACAATTTTCACATATAAATTCTTCATCAATCATATTAAATCTTTTCATAACATCACTTCTTAATTATATATTTTAAAAGAAAAGTTGTAAATAAATATTATCATAAATAATTTTCCAAAAGAATATTAATTAACAAAATTTGACAAGAAAAGACATACAAGTTAGGTACAATAAAAATAACTTGTATTTTTTTTCAAGAAAATACTTGAAAAGTAAAAATAAATGAAATATAATAAAAACAGAATAGAGGGACA
>CANRGW010000084.1 GCA_947630205.1 uncultured Bacilli bacterium | reverse complement strand
AGTAGACGAATAAACAGGATATCCAGAATTAGCAATCATACCATTAGGTTCATAATATGAACCATAAGTTGGTTTATTATTGCTTGGTGATAAAACCCAACTTTGTTGTGCTCCAGTAGGACTACGATATCCCCATGATATATACATCCATGAAGTTCCGTGTGCACCATAACTAGTAAGTGGTCTTAAACTAGTATTACTCCAATATTCTTCGCTTCCACTAAAACCATAATCACTTGGATATATCAAACTTACTTTCCCTGTCCATTTTTCACTAGATGTAAAGTTATCTTTTGCAGTTATTGCACCTTTACCATCATTACATTCAGTTGCTCTTTCGTATTTATACGAATTTATTGTTGAAAATTCAATTCCCGTATCATAGGTTGGGGTTCCTAAATAATATTTTACTTTTACTAGTTTCGCTCTTACATCATCTGATAAATAACTTAAATAGTTATTATTTCCTTCTGTATCTTTTTCTTCTGCATTTAACCAATATTGCAATCCTGCTGTTGGCCAATTATTTTTATCATCTTCCGTTCCAGTTAAATTATTATAATATACTTTATATAAATTTTCTTTTCCTAAAGTTTTAATTCTATAAATTTTATCATTTGAAACTTTAAACGTTTCTGGTAAATAATTTTCTGGTAACATATTGTCTCTTACTACTTTTATATATTCTCCTACTTCATCATCTTCAAATACTCCTATTATTCTCCATAATTCGTTAGAATTGTTATTATCTTTTAAATAAATATAGTTATTTACTTCTGGGCCGGAATATCTATATTCTATTATTTTTTCTTTACAAGCATTAATACTATCACATTTTGTTATATTACTTTTATCTGTTACATCTATCGCAATTACTTCACCATCCCTATAATAGGCTAATTTCTTTATTCTTTCTAATAAATTTGTTGATAAATCCTCTGGTAAAGGTCTTAAATCTTGATTTTTTTCCTCAAAATCACCTTTTACATTTACTTTTACACTTGCATATATATTATTTGTCCATTCATCAGTTGAATAATCAAATTCTATTTCTTCTTCATCATCATATCCTATATGTACTTCATCACTTATCCACATATATAGTCTATAAGTTATTTTTATTTCTTCATTTGTATTCTTGTCTATCTTATTTACCCATATTTTCTTATTTGTTATATCATCATACCCTACAGAATTTACTACTGTCTTTTCTTCGCTGTCTCCTATTTGTTCTGTTAACCTAAATCTTAAAAATTTATCATTTATCCTTATTGTTCTTCCCTCTGGTTGTTCACCATGAACTAAATCTATTTCATACCATATATCTTTTTCTGTATAGGTATTTTTACCATCTATTGTGAATTCAAAATATTCTTTTGGGTCATATGTCTTAGATGGTACTGCATCTTCTATACTTATCCCAGCATTTTTTCCTTTATAATGCATATAGATATCTCCTGCTATTAATTCATTAGAGTCTCCTTCTCTTTGAAAATTATAAGCAGCATATGTTATTCCTAATACTCCTATCGTTACTATTACTAATAATATTCCTAATATTAATATTTTCTTTTTATTATTTTTACTTTCTTCCATAATTTATTTTCCTTTCTTTTAAATTTTTTTAACTCTTTTCATCAACACAAAAAGACATATAAAAATCTAGTATCCTTGATACTATTTTCTATATGTCTTAATTTTCGTATTTTTTGAATATTTTTAGGTAATAACTTTTCTAAATTACCCCCCCCGTAGTTGACTTAGAGTTAACATATTTTTTTATATTCATACTCAATCATTACCTTTCCGAGAAACTTTCTTTTGTCCCTCTATTCTGTTTTTATTATATTTCATTTATTTTTACTTTTCAAGTATTTTTATGAAAAAAAATACAAGTTAGTTTTATTCTATCTAACTTGTTTGTTGGACTTTGTCAATTTTTGTCAATTCATATTGTCAATTTTATTTTTATTTATTATCATAGTATATGACACATTTGAAAAATCGGATGTTTTCCCTTTCTTTTCATTTCTTATGAAAGAAAGGTGGTGATTTATTATGAGTAAAAGAGAAATTCCTTTATTTATAATAATCTTACTATTATTCTTTATAGTAATAACCTTATTATATAAATAATAAAAGCATCTGATTTCAACTATTAAGTTGGTTTCAGATGCTCTCACATATATAGGGAAACATCTGATTACGTCTTCAAATGTGTCCTTTTTTATTGTATGAAGTCTCCTTCATCTATATACATAATAACATGAAAAGGGTTTCTTGACAAGTTAATTATCTAATTTTTAGGAATTAAAGCAAAACCTGTTACAACACGACGGCCACCAGCAACGGATTGACCAAAAACATTTTTAGGATTATTAACAAGTTTACCTTCAATTACCATTTGAGATGATGTACCACCATCTAAATTAGCAGCATTGTAAGCACCATATAACTCTAAAGTATCAACAACTTCTTTCATTGTTGGACCGCTTCCATGCGTTCCTTCGGTTGCAAGGAATAAAATTACACCATCTTTTCTTTGAGCAATAGCAACTCTTGCTGCTCTATCATATCCTCCAACAGAAGAATTATATTTAATACTTTCACCATTAACAATTAAGAAAGGTCCAAATTGAAGTCCATCTCTTAAGCCCATTTCAACAGCCTCATCTCCTGTTGCATTAACAAGCATCAATTTATTTTCATCAGTAATACCAATGATATTTTCTTTACCATTAACAGGAGACCAGATTACTTTACCATCTTTTATTACATAGCCAAGTGGAATATCACTTCCCCAACCATCAGGATCAGAGAACCCTCCACCATTTATACAAACTAAGCCACCATAACGTTTACACATATTTAAAACGGTTTCTTGTCCTGAACCTGTATTAAAAGATTTACTAGTAATTAATTGAACTTGGTCTGGATGATAAATAGCAACTAAATGAGCATTATATTTACCAACTTTAACTTGCAAATACTTATATTCTTTATTTCCAGGATCTCTTTTTAAAATTGCCTCTTCATATTCATTATCATAACTACTCTTTTCCGAAGTATCAATAACAATATCATCTAAGTCAATATCTTCATCAACCGGAATAAAAGTATTTAAATCCATAATTTTATTAATTGTTTCTTCACTATAAAATGTATAAGCAATATATTGATGCGATTTAGTAATCATGGCTGTATTAACTAAAACATTACGAAATTCTTTATATGGTCCATAGAATAGAATAAAACAAAACAAAACTAAAACATCGATGATAACAAAAGCAATTGTTAACTTTTTCATAACTATACCTCCACGATGAATGGTGCCATTTTACTACCATTACCACTTATAATATCAAGGTCTTTAGTAATTCCTAAACAAGGTCTTACACCTCTTTTAACATTAACGCGACTAGATATTAAAGATGCATTATATAAATAAACATTAGACTCTTTCTTATCACTTAAGAAATATTCTTTTAAAGAACTATTAAATTTAAAATCATCATTTGTTAAAATTCCTACTTTACTTTTAACATTATTAGCAAAAGGAACTTCTTTTAATAATTTACTATAACTTATATTTTCTAAATAATCTTTTTCTAAATATTCTTTTAAAGAAGAAGTACTATAATCATTACTTTCATCATCAAAAATTCTTGTATCTTTTAATAATCTATTACTTTGAATTTTATAATAGTCATCTCCTACTTCATAAATAATATAAACATCATCATTTATATCTAAATAAGTACCTACTCCAAGTTCAGAAGAATTATTTATTATTCGATAAGGACTATTAATTGAACCATCTCCACTTACTAAAACATTATTATTTTTTAAAGTAACAACTGGTTTAATTCCATAATTAGAAGTTACTTCATCTAAAGCAACCGTTGTCCCGTTAGTATGCCATACCTCCGTTTCATTATGATTATATAACCATAAACTATCTCCAGAATTTGCTAAATAACTTTTATTATCACTAATACTATTTAAAAAGTCAGAAATTCCTAATAATTTAACATAATTTTCTTGATTTGGTTTATCACAAGTTGCTTCATTTACTTTTTTAACAAGTTCATCACAAACAACTGTTTTTTCTAAAATATCTTGGTCAAGAACTTTTAAAAATTTATCATTTAAATATTTATTAACATCTGATTTTTGATAACTCTCTAACTCGCTATCCCAATCTAATCTATTAATATATTCATCTAAAACAATATCCATCGTTCTATCACTATTTATTTTTAAAATTCTAAATAGCATATTGGAAACCATTATATAGTTATTAACATTTTCACCTTTATAAACATAATTACCATTATTACTATATAATCCATCTCCCTCATAAACAACTTTACTTGAAGATATAATAGAAGATGCTAAATTTGTTAAAGTTTCTCCCGTTTCACTTTTAGGATTATAAATTCGATAATATTTTATTAAACGTGAACCATAAAAGATACAACACCCAATTATAAATATACTACTTACAATACAAAAAAGGGCTTGAATTCTATCAGTTCTAATTTTTCTTTTTCTTTTCTTTTTTTGTTTCATAAAGTACTCCTCATTATTCAATAAATAAATTATACAAAAATATTCTAAATAATTCAATAGATTTAAAAATTTAGGCGAAAACGATCCTAAAAGTAATTATTTTTAGGAAATTCTTTTTACAATTTCCTGTTTTAACATTTTTTTATCAGTTAAAATATAACTTTTTGATTTCTTTATTATAATACTTTTACAATATTCACATTTTGTACTACTTCCATCTTTTAAAGTAGCCCCACAGTTTGGACAAATTCTTAAATCTTCTTCACTATCTTTTTCAAATATTAATTTATAATAATACTTATTAGTTTGTCTTTTATTACCTCTTAAAACTTTATTTGTTGATTTATTAATTATATAATCTGTACAAGTTACAATTAAATTTACTTCAATTTCTTCTTTTTGCTTAGTAAGATTAATATTTTTTATAAAACAATCAACATATTCAATATCTTCCATTATATTTTGTTCATTTTTCATCTCCAGTGTTAAAAGTTCTGTTTTATAAGTATTAAAGAGTGTATCTGATAATAAACTTCGAACACTTTCTATATCATTATTCATCCAGGCTATTTGTATTTCTTTATAATTATCAAATACTAATTTTTTAAATTTTTCATAATTAAAGTCTTTACCTAATTTATTAGTAATCTCTTCAAGCGTTAATTTATTATCTGTAAGTTTTTTCATATATTCATCTTTTGTCTTTTTATTAAATTTGAAAATATAACATAAAGCAAATATATTTATAAAAATATTTATAATGTCCGTTACAATAAAGGAAATAAAATCTAAAGAAAATGAAGTAGCAAGTAATAAAAATATTCTAGTTATAAACTCATTGTTTTTATTGCCATACCGATTAATTACTTTAACAAAATAAATTATAACTATAATTGAAAGAAAAACATTCAATAAGGAAAGATTTCCTAATTCAAAACTTCCATTACCTGAACCACTATAAACTGAACTATAATCTCCAAAACTACTTCCGCCAAAG
>CANRGW010000083.1 GCA_947630205.1 uncultured Bacilli bacterium | reverse complement strand
GGTAAATTGTCTTTAATGCTCTTTAAGACAATTTTATAACTATTCAAAAGTTGCACTTGACTTTTTAATTAATAAATAAGTATTAAGTTTTAATTGACACTTTTAAGTTTTAAAAAGAAAAATGTTTTGTTATAATAACTTTAGAAAGAAAAATAAAGTTATGAAAGGAAAACAATATGACAGATTATGAAATAAGTAAAAAAGCCAAACTAATTCCTATTAAAGATGTTGCTAAGAAATTAAATTTAAAAGAGGATGACATAGATTTATATGGAAAATATATGGCTAAAATTCCTATAAAAGATACGAAGAAAAAGGGAAAATTAATTCTTGTTACTTCAACTAATCCAACTCCTTACGGGGAAGGAAAAACAACTCTTGTCGTAGGACTTGTTGATGCTTTAAATAAAAATTCTTATAAAGCAATTGCTGCTTTAAGAGAACCATCACTAGGACCTGTATTTGGTACTAAAGGAGGGGCTACAGGTGGAGGAAAAACCCAAGTTGCTCCAATGAATAATATAAATTTACATTTCACAGGAGATTTTCATGCTATTACAAGTGCTAATAATTTAATCTCTGCTATTATAGATAATCATATTTATCAAGGAAATTCTTTAAAAATAAAAGAAGTTTACTTTGAAAGATGTTTAGATGTTAATGATAGAGCTTTGAGAGAAATTGATTTAGGTTCAAGAAAAGATAAATTTACAATAACAGCCGCAAGTGAAATAATGGCCATTTTTACTTTAGCCAAATCATTTGCTGATTTAAGATTAAAACTTGATAATATCTTAATTGGAAAAAGTGAAACAGGTCAAAATATTTATTTAAAAGATTTAAAAGGAACAGGTGCCGTTCTTGCCCTTCTTAAAGATGCTTTTAAACCTAATCTTGTTCAAACTTTAGAAAACAATCCTGCTATTATTCATGGAGGACCTTTTGCTAATATTGCTCATGGTTGTAACTCTGTAGTTGCTACGAAAACGGCTTTAAGTTTAGCACCTTATGTTATAACAGAAGCCGGTTTTGGAAGTGATATGGGGGCCGTTAAATTCTTAGATATAAAATGTGCTCTTAATGATATTTACCCTGATTTAATCATTATAAATGCAACTATTAGAAGTTTAAAATATCATGGTAAAGGAAATCTTCTTAAGGGATTAGAAAACTTACATTTTCATATTCAAAATATGCAAAAGTTTACAGATAATTTACTAGTAATTCTTAATAAATTTCAAGATGATACAAAAGAAGAAATTAAAATATTTGAAGATTATTGTAAAAAACTTAAAGTTAAAACTTTAATAAGTAATATGTATAAAAATGGTAGTAAAAATACAAAAGAAATAGCCGATACCGTTGTTCAATATGCTAATAGAAAAAATAAAAAACGTTATGAAATATATAATATCAATGACAAAATTTTAACTAAAATAGAAAAATTTTGCCATGACATATATGGTGCTAAAGAAATATTATATCAAGGTAATTTAAAAGAAGAAATTAAAAATCTTCAAGAAAAATATGGTAATTATAAAATTTGTATTTCTAAAACTCCAGCATCTATTACAGATAATAAAGATATTCTTGGTTATCCAAAAGATTTTACAATGACAGTTACAGGATATAAAATAAATAATGGAGCAGGCTTTATAACTATTTTAATGGGAGGCGTTATTAGGATGCCAGGGTTATCTAAAGAGGCTAACTATTTAAATATAGATGTAAAAAATGATGAAATAATCGGAATATTTTAATTTTTACATTAATTTCTTTTCTTAACCAATTGCTTAGTATCAAGACTATTAGCAACAATGCTTCTAGCCATTAATTCTAATTCTAATAAAAAAGGAATTTTATCATACAATTCTTGACTATTACTTAATTCTTGTCTTCGAAAATGAGGATTAACCATTTTTATATATTCCATAAACTCTTTATTAAAAGGATTAACATTATTATCACTCCAAGGTTTAATACCCTTTAAACCGTAACTATGTAAGATAATAGGTCTTTTTTCGGCTTCTCTTATAAGACTAAAATTACCTGTAATTCTTGGATTATTAAAAAATAAAAAAGTACCAATAGAACCAAATAAAAAACAAAGAGGAGCCATATTATAATTAAGAGGTAATCTCGTTATATTTTCTTGTAAAGCACAATTAAAAATATCTTTACCAGAAGATAGTTTATGTTGTTCTTGAAAATGAATTATTTTATCTTCTAAACCTAAACGTTCCCATTCTCGAACATTAAAATATAAAACACCTTGATTATAATAATCAATTAATCCTAATTCTTGATTATATTTTCTTACACTAAGTTCTGAAACAGCATTAAGGGGATTAGTACTAAAATAACGAAGTCCTAAAAGATTATAAACAACTAAAGTATCATTATCTAAATAAAATAAATTATCTATCTTATCTAATTTTTCTCCTAAAATACTAGCAAAAAAATACCTAGCATTACCTATTTGTCCACCTTTATAATCAGGTAAATGAAATTTTTCAATTGGAAAATCAGCAAGATTATAAAAATAAAATTCGACTTCTGGAAAACCTTTTAATTTATTTTCAATTTTCTCATAATCTGCTTGTGTAAAATCATCTGCAACAATATGAATTTTAATTTTTCGATAACCACTATTAATAATTAAAGAATAAAATGATGCTAACATTATATCAATATAAGAACTATTAACAGTATAAAGTACATTAAATTCATCCATAATTAACCTCTAAAATTTACTTTTTTGTTTATTAACAGAAACAATAAAACGATAAAATTCAAAATAATGTTCAGAACTTGTATAATGAAATAACTCTTTTTTTATTTCTTCATCCTTGGTTAATTCATAATAGGTAGCAACAAATGCTACTTTTTTTAAAATAGTAGAAAAATTTCTTTCTTTTCCTTCAAAAATATCTTGAATTAAAAATAAACTTTCTTGGGAAAAATAGTCTTTAAAACTTTTAACATTGCCACCCTCTATTTTTTTAGAACGTTTTTTCTCTTCCAAAACTTTTTCTCTATTCTCGCTTTCGTATAAACCTAATTCATAATCATCAAGGGTATAAATTAATCTAATTTTGGTTAATTCTAAATCAGCATTTTGACCATATAAAGATAATAATTCTTCTAATTTTTTAATATAAGTTAAATAAAAAATCAAATCATTATCTAATACTCGAACTATTGCTTTATTGGAATTAGCCTCTAGAAAATCTTCATCAGGGTCAAAATTATAAAGTTCTATATTTAATAATCTTAAATCTTCTAAAAACTTTTCTTCTGATAAATTTTTAAAACCAAAAACAGCCTTTTGATATATTAATAATAAATTATCTAATAAAGTTACTTCATCTTTATCAAAATGACATTTAGTTAAATATTCTTCATATTTATCCCATAAGTCAAAATCTATTGGAAATTCTTTTTCATATTCAATATCTCCTTGAGGTTCTTCATCTTGTAAGGCTTCTATTACATGAATACCTAATTTACAAATTTTTCTATAAATGAAATCTCTTGTTTTAAGTAATGTTCTTATTTTTTCTTTCGTTAAATCTGGGTTTTTCGTTGTTAAAAGTTCTAAATAGGCTTTTTCTATTTTAGTTTCTTTTTTTATAAAACCTAAATATAATTCATGAATTTTATAAAGATTTAAATACTTACGCATTCTTTCTTGTTTTCTTAATAAACGAATTTCAATAGATAAACTATCAAAATCTTCTTCTTCAGCAATTTCGCCTAATTCATCAACAAGCATTTCATAATTTATATTGCCTTTAAGATAGATATTTTCCCCACTTAAATAAACCATGTGATCATAAGAACTTAAAAATTCTTG
The DNA here is from genome assembly GCA_947630205.1 of uncultured Bacilli bacterium. Classification (GTDB taxonomy): domain Bacteria; phylum Bacillota_I; class Bacilli_A; order RF39; family UBA660; genus RUG591. Next base: position 1,726 of record CANRGW010000083.1, on the reverse strand, counting down.
AAATTCTTTTTCTAAATCATCATATTTATAAACTAAATTAAGTTCTAAACTTCTAAATTCTTTTTTAAAATCATCGTTATCCAATTCTTCCATTAAAATTCTTGTTGCTCCAAATAATTTTTCTTTTGATATTATTCCACTTTGTTGGTCTTCTATAAGTGTTGCTATAATTAATAAAAAATAATAAGAACAAGGTATTCTTTCATATAAACGTATTACATTTTCCATTTAAAACCCCCAAAATTTCAATCTTTATTATAACATTTATAGATAAAAAATCAATATTAAAATAGTTTCTTGTTTTCTAAAGTAATAAGTGTTAGAATATGATTGTTTATAAATGTATTAAGGAGGGCCTTATGTTTGAATTAGTATCAAATTATACCCCTAATGGAGACCAACCAAAAGCAATTGAAGAATTAACAAAAGGTATTAAAGAAGGTAAAAAACATCAAGTATTACTTGGAGCAACTGGAACTGGTAAAACTTTCACGATTGCTAATGTTATTAAAAATGTTAATAAACAAACTTTAGTTCTTGCTCATAATAAAACTTTAGCCGGACAATTATATTCTGAGTTAAAAGAATTATTTCCAAATAACCGAGTTGAATATTTTGTTTCTTACTATGACTATTATCAACCTGAAGCATATGTACCATCAAGTGATACTTATATTGAAAAGGATGCTTCTATAAATGATGAAATTGATGAATTAAGACATTCAGCAACAAGTGCTCTTTTATCAAGAGATGATGTTATTGTTGTTGCTAGTGTTTCTTGTATATATGGTATTGGAGAAGTTGAAGAATATCGGAATAAAATTCTTACTTTAAATGTAAATGATACCATTGAACGTAATAAAATAATGTTAAAACTTGTTGATATGCTTTATGAAAGAAATGATTTAGATTTTAAAAGAGGTACTTTTAGAGTTCGAGGGGATACTTTAGAGATAATTCCTGCTAATGAACATAATGAGGCTTTAAGAATTGAATTTTTTGGTGATGAAATAGAAAGAATAAGTGAAATTGATGCTTTAACAGGTGTTGTTTTAAATAATAAAAAAAGTGTTACTATTTTCCCAGCTAGTCATTTTGTTACTAATGAAGAGACTTTGCAATTAGCAGTTAAAAACATTAAAGAAGAATTAAAAACGCGAATTGAATATTTTAATAACAACAATAAGCCTTTAGAGGCCGAAAGGATAAGAGAAAGAACCAACTATGATATGGAAATGCTTTTAGAAACAGGATTTTGTCATGGAATTGAAAACTATTCAAGACATTTAGCTTTAAAAGAAGCGGGAGCAACGCCTACTTGTTTATTAGACTTTTTTCAAAAAGATTTCTTACTAGTAATTGATGAAAGCCATGTAACAGTTTCCCAAGTAAGAGGAATGTATAATGGAGATAGAGCCCGTAAATTAAATCTTGTTGAGTATGGATTTAGACTCCCATCGGCTCTTGATAATAGACCTTTAAAATTTTCAGAATTTGAAAGTAAATTAAATCAAGTTATCTACGTTTCAGCAACGCCAGGAGATTATGAACTATCACTTACCAATAATCATTTTGTTGAACAAATAATAAGACCAACTGGTCTTTTAGACCCAACTATTGAAGTAAGAAAAACAACTGGTCAAATTGATGATTTAGTTGGAGAAATAAACGATAGAATAGAAAAAAATGAAAGAACTTTAGTAACAACTTTAACTATTAGAATGGC
>CANRGW010000082.1 GCA_947630205.1 uncultured Bacilli bacterium | reverse complement strand
CTAAAGGTCCTCTTCCTACTTCATCAATTCCCCCAATTAATTTAATTCCTTTACTAATTAAATCACGTTCATACTTATATAAGTCTTCCATTATAAATTACTTAGTTTATCTTTAATAATAAGACTAACCTCTTTCATATCTGCTTTTCCTTTTACAAGAGGAGTTAACTCTTTCATAATAAGTCCCATATCTTTACTAGAAGTTGGATTAACTTTTCCAAAAACTTCATCAATTATTTTATTTAATTCATCTTTTTCTAATTGTTTAGGTAAATAACTTTGAAGTAAAACTATTTCCTTTTCAGTTTTTTCAATTAAATCACTTCTATTGCCTTTTTCAAACTCAATAATAGACTCTTTTCTTGTTTTAATTTCTCTTGCTAAAATATCAATAACAAGTTCATCTGTAATTTCAACTTTTTTATTAATATGTTCAAGGTCAATATTCCCTTTTACTCCTCTTAAAGTTTGAACTTTCATGGTATCTTTTTCTTTCATAGCCTGAACTATTTCACTTTTTATTTTTTCATACATTTTTATCACCTTCCATATTAATTATATATTAATTTTTCCAAAAAGTATAGAAAAAAAGAAGTATTATAAGAACACTTCTAATTTTTTAGATTTTGATAATCATTATCATTTTTACTTAATTTAGTTAATAATTCTTTATTACAAACTATCAAGAAAGACATCTCAAGAATTTCTTCAACTCTATCTTCAAAACCACGTCTTTCTAAATCTATTACATCTTTTCCAGATGGAAATACTTCCAAAAGTTCTTCTAAATCGGCTTTTAAAATTGTAGGTACACCAGATGAGGATTTTTGATAATCAAGAATACCAATTACTAATTCATCCAAACTAGCAAAAGAAACATCATTAGTAATTATAAAATTATATAAATTATTAGCAAAAGTTCGTCCCATTTCTTCAAAAAAGAAAATATAATTATCTAAACAAGACATAACTTCTTCAATATATTTAGCCTGCTCTAACTTTAAACTTAATCTTGAAACGGCTTTTTTTATTTCGATTGTAATTTCTTCAATTGTCATATATCCCCCATTATTTACTATCTTTTGCATTTGTATATTCAAGCAAACTATTTTCTAAACTATTATTAAAACTCATTAAATAAGACGTTCTTAAAATATTCTTTAAATTTAATATAGTTTCATTCGTAAGTTTATTATTTTGAAAAACTAATTCATATTGATTATCTAAAAAGTTTTGAAAGATATCTCCAACAAGTTCATATTCTAAAGATTGTTCTTTGATAACTTCTATATCTTTTGAAGATAAATTTATTTCTAAATACCTATAATAAAGACTAGCAACAAATTGTCCTAATCTTTTAAATAAATTTACAATTTTCGAAAATACCATCTTCAATTCATTAAAATCATTTATCGTAATTAAATAATCTATAACTTTATTAATTAAATTTTCTATGAATAAACTAATTATTTTATTATATTTTTCTCTTTTATAATGCAAGTTACTTTGAAATAAAACCATTACTTCTTTTTCAAATAATTCAAAATATGAAATAACCGGACCATAAAAATCCATATTAGTATTTAAATCCTCATTAAAAGAGGTTGTTTCTTCCTTTAAAGATAAATCAGAAATATGATTACCTTTTAGAACTAAAAATTCACTTTGACATTTACAACACTTTAATAAAAAGATTTTTTTATCTATTATATCAATAAAAGACTCATGTGAACCACAATTAACACAACCGCAATTAACATAATCATCCATTTTTATAACTTGCATAATCCACCCCTAAAGCAGGCTTATTATAACAAAATAAATTAATAAAGTCAATTATAATCTTTTTTGTTTTATTTATTTAATAATCTAATCATTTTCTCTGTATTTTCACCAAAGAAACCTTCTCCTGTACAATATTGAGGAAACCAAAGACTTGGACAAGTAACATTTGCTTCAAGAATTACTATATTACCTTTCTCATCAACCGTTAAATCCCAAGCAATAATTCCCATATGAGGAATTCTATAATGATATTTTTTAGTAAATTCAATCATTTCTTTTATCTTAGGTATTTCATAATCTAAAAATGATACATTCGTATTTGGATGTTTAGTAAACTTTTCGCCTTTTTGGGAAAAAGCATATTTCATTAATTTACCATTTGGTTCTACACCAACGGCTATTCCTCCAGCATGAGCATTATCAACAATATTACCATTTCTTCCTAAACGAAGAGCAATTGGAGAAACATATACTTGATTATCACATATATAACTATTAATACGAATTGTATTTATAGAATTTGGATAAAGTTTAGCCAAATCGGCATGAGGCTTTAATCTTTCTTGAACTACATAATTTTCTCGATAACGATTTAAAATATCTTCTAACCTTTCTCCACTTAAAACATCTATTCCTTTTTGAATATTTAATAGTCTTACATTTTTTCCTGAGTCAGAGTCTATGGAAGGCTTAATTATTACTTCTTTAATATCATAAAGTATCTCGATGGCTTTTTCAAAAGAGATAAGTCCCTTTTCATCATAAAAATATGAACTACAATTATATACATAATTTTTTAAAATTCTACATTCCTTTTCCAACCCAGCAAAATAAGATTTTAATAAAGTTTTATCATCTAAATATCTTTTTCTAAGTGGTGGATTTAATTTATTTAATAAATTAGGTTTAAAAAACAATTCCGGAAAATAATTTTTATTAAATTTTCCCGTATATGATGTATAAAGTTGATGCCATTTTAAAGGTATTTTCTTACCATAATTTTCCTCCCATAACGTATCAACTTCTTTAATCTGTTCATTCGTTAAATGAACTTTTTGAACTAAGTCCTTTCTTTTTTTGATATCTTTCTTTTCTAGCAAAGTACTTTTATATTCTAAGGCACTTATATAGAAAGATTTAAAATTTTTAGTAACCCCCCCGTTGTTGACTTAGAGTTAACTTTTCTCATTTCTTCTCCTCCAATATTTCTTTTTCTTTTAGGCAACGCCTTTAACCGTTGCAAAACATTTATATTTTAGCACCTTTAATTACGATTTTCAAGATTTTCAAAAGATGTTTATTTTAGTAAACTTATTATGCTTATAAACTTCTAGGATTAAAGTCTATATCTATTTTTAATTTACTATTAGTTTTATAATGTTCTAACAACTCATCTAAGACATTATACAAATTATTTTCTTGTTTATATTTAATTATAATATTAAAACGATATATCTGATTTACCCGAAAAGGATTAGCAAGACTTGGACCTAACATCTCAAAAGATAATTTACTATTCAAAAACTCTTTTATTTTTTTTACTTCATTGGCTAATAAAGTATAATCTTTACTTTTTATTCTAACTAAAACTAAGTAATAATAAGGTGGATAACCAAGTAATTTACGATTTTTCATCTCTTCTAAATAAAAACCTTTATAATTATTATTTTTAGCATACAAAATTGCATAATGATCAGGATTATAAGTTTGAATAATTACACTACCTTTTTTATCTCCTCTTCCACTTCGACCACTTACTTGATTTAAAAGACCAAAAGTCACTTCAGCACTTCTAAAATCTGGAATATTTAAACTATTATCAGCATTAATAACTCCAACTAACGTAACATTAGCAAAATCAAGACCTTTAGCAATCATTTGTGTTCCTATTAAAATATCATACTTTTTATCTTTAAAATCATTTATAATTCTTTCATGACTTCCACAATTAGGACAAGTTTCTTTTAAGGGTTCTGCATATCCGCAATAATGACATCTTAACATTCCACTCGTTTTATGATAAGTTAAAGTTATTTCACAATTAGGACAAAGAAAAGTTTTACCACATTCAGAACAAATAATATTAGAAGCATAACCTCGTTTATTTAAAAATAAAATAACTTGTTCACCTTGTTTTAAAACTTCTTCCATTTTTTGAAATAAAGTTTCGGAAAAGAATTTACTTTTTTTGCGACTTTTAAACATATCTACAATATAGACACTTGGTAATGGTCTTTCATTTACACGTTTTTCTAAAACTAATAATTGGTAAACACCTTTTAAGGCTCTAGCATAAGACTCTAAAGTAGGCGTTGCTGTTCCTAAAATAAGTGGAGCATCATGATATTTTGCTCGCCATTTAGCAACATCAATTGCATCATATCTTGGCATATTTTCTTGCTTATAAGATGCAGAATGTTCTTCATCAACAATAATTATTCCAATATCTTCAAGAGGAACAAAAATAGCACTTCTTGCCCCTATCACAATTTTTATATTTTCTTGTTTTATTTTTCTATATTCATCATACTTTTCAGCATCCGATAATCCAGAATGGAAAATAGCAATAATACTACCAAACCGTTCTTTAAATCTTCTAACTGTTTGAGGGGTTAAACTAATCTCAGGTATTAAAACAATAGCCGTTTTTCCTAATTGTATTACTTTTTCTATTAATTCCATATAAACTTCCGTCTTACCACTTCCCGTTACCCCATGTAGTAAATACGTTTTATATTTATTTAGTTCAACTTCTGCAATAACTTTTTCTTGTAAAGAAGTTAAAGGATATTTTTCTTTCTTTTCTATATTATCATTTAATCTATAAACTTCTACTTTTTCTTTTTTCAAAAGACCTTTTTTTATTAAAGTATCAACACTTGTGTTAATCTTCTTTAAATAAGTATAAGTAACATTTTTCCTTGTTCTTAAAATATTAACAATTATTTCTTGTTTATCAGTTAAAGAAAAATTAGCAAGTTCTTTTTCATTTAAATAAACATAAGTTTCATATTTAATATTAATTTTTTTCTTCTTTTTGGCTTTATATCCATTAGGTAGCATTACTTGATAAGAAGATATTAAGGTTGATAAAGTGGTTTTACTAATATATTTTCCAAGTTCTAATAATTCTTTGGTTAAAATAATATCTTCATCAACTATCTCGATTATTTCTTTAAGTTCAAAATCTTCTTTTGTATCTTCTAAAATTTCTAAAACAAATCCTTCAATTTTTAAATTAGCAAACGGTACTATTACCCGAACACCAATTTTAACTTTATTTTCTAATGTTTTAGGTATTAAATAACTAAAAGTCTTGTCAACATTTCGATTAGAAAGTTCCACTAATACTCGGGCAATCATATCTTCACCTCTTAAAAAGATTTTATCAAAATTTAAAAAAACTTACAATCTAAATATAAAGAAAAAGCACAGAATATTATTGCTGTACTTTTATATAGTTATGATTATTTACTTATTAATCGGCTATGATTTTGTAAGGGTTATTTTTAGTACCATCTCCATCAAGCCATGTTACAGATGATGAAAGAGAAAGGACAGGAGCAACACCACGTCCATTACTATAAACATTATCAACCTCAATCCATCCAAAATATGTCTGTATAAAAATACCTCTTCGCTTTTCAAATGAACCTGGAGAAAGGGTCCAACGGTCTATATTAGCATTAGTTACGTCACCCATAGTGGCTGCCATCCAGGACATATCTTTTGTTTCTTTGTTAAACCCATTTCTATCTAACGATATATTCCAATTTGTACTAATAGCACTTAAGCCATAATCACTTGGATACATTAAACCAACTTGTCCACTCCATGTCGTTGGTCTTCCATTATATACTGTTGTTCCTCTTTCACGTAAATAAAACAATGCCGTTGTTACGTCTTTATTTCTATCACTATTTCTAGCACTTCCACCTAAATTCCATGTAATTGTATCTATATAATTTTTTGTATTGGTATTGTAATATGTGGTATTTAATGCAGATTGTAAACTTGAAGTAGTCCAATTATTTGTATTATTACTATCCCATTTAATA
>CANRGW010000081.1 GCA_947630205.1 uncultured Bacilli bacterium | reverse complement strand
CCTTTTTCTTTCTTTTCAATTAATTATATTTTACTATTTTTTAAATATTCATGAATAAATCTAAATATTTTGTCTATGATAGTTAGTGATAGGAGGAGTTTATGCAAATATTACAAAAAGTAGCCTTAATATTTACCATTATTGGAGCAATTAATTGGGGTTTAATTGGAATTTTTGATTTTAACCTTGTAGCAGCAATATTCGGTGATGCTAGTTTACTTAGCAGAATAGTTTATACAATCGTTGGTATTACTGGTTTAATAAATATTGGCCTTTTATTTACAGATTATAAAGAAGGCAAATAAAAAATTCGCGAATTTAAATCACGAATTTTTTTATTTATATATTCATAATTATAATGAATAAAATAAAGGCTAGTACAAGTAAAATTAAGAATAACTTCCAAATATTTTTTAACCATTCGGTGTAACTTGTTTTTAAATAACTTAAAACACCTAATAAAACAAAACTTGTTGGAGCTATTAATAATACTAAACCTTGCATTGCTTGGCAAATAAAACCAATAAGTGGATATACTTCAACACTATCAACAATACTCATTACATAAGGTAATAAAGCAGAAGCCGTATAAGTAGCATCAATATTGAAAATACCTGTAATAAATGCTGATACAGCTAGCCATATTGCATTAAATCCATCTGTTATTTGTAAAAGTGGTTTTAAAATTGTTAAAATAACTGGATTATTTGATGTTGAAATTAAAATTGTATAAGCAAGTAAAGATAATATTGCAGCAAGTCCTAATTTTTTAGAACCATCTTTATAACCTTCAAATAACTCATTTGGTTTAATACGGTAAATAATTGCTAAAACAATAGTTGCCATGATAATAAATATCATAAAGTTAAGTGAAGTCCATGTTCCAATTGCTGCATCAGACATTGTTGAACCTAAAATCTTAGAGAATATTGCATAGTCACCAATTGTAAATGACATTACAGTATCATGGAATTTTTCAAAGATATCAACGCCAAAGGCACCACTAAAATCAAGTGCACCTAATATCATTAATACTAAAATTAAATCAAAAATAACAATACCTGGCCAAGATTTTCTAACTTTACCTTTCTTAGTTTTTAATTCAACTTTCTCTGGTATTAAGTCTTTATCTGTTTCTTTCTTAAATTCCGTTTTCTTATTTCTCCAAAGTACACAGAAAATAGTTGCTGCAATGCCTAATACAAGCATACCTAACTTCCACCAAATTAAATCTGTATAATCGGTTGAAAGAGTACCAGCAAAAACTCCTGCAACACTTGATGCAAATAAAGAACCCATAATTCCTGATGCAATTGCACCTAGGAATGTTAAGGCAACAGTTATCTTATCATATCCCATCATAAGAATAATAGCTGCTAAAAGTGGTAAAACGAAAATAAGTTCATAAGTAAAACCACAGAAAGCAGTAATGGTTGCTAATAAAACAATAACAGTTGCAAAGAAAATAAATTCTTTTCCTTTAAATAATTTAGCTATTTTATCACTTATTTTATGAAAAACACCAGTTTTTTCAAATACACCATAAAATGCACCAACAGCAAGTAAATATAAAGCAATTTGTCCAAAATAAATTATTGATAAAGTTGGATAATTAAACATATCAAATAAACCTATTGGAAATCTTGCATCAGTATATAACTCTGTACTAAAATATGTTACTGGTAATATCCAAGTAAGCAAATAAGTTACTAAAAGTGCTATCAACATTACCTTTAATGTATTATTTTTTTTCATAATGACCTCCCAAGATAATTATATAATACTTTTTCTAAGAAAATCAACTTATTTCACAGTAATTACACATTAAAAATTAACATTTAATAAATATATTTTAAAATAATACAAATAATAATAGTATTAAGAATACTTTTTAGACTTAAAGAAAGAGGTAATTATGAATAATAAAGTTGTTTTAATTGGAGTAGGTAATGTAGGTGCTAGTTATGCTTATGCACTTTTAAATCAAAAAACACTTGTTAAAGAACTAGTTTTAATTGATATTAATAAAGATAAAGCCTTAGGAGAGGTTATGGATTTAAATCATTCTCTTTCTTTTGCACCTTCCAAAATAAAAATTAGAGTAGGGGATTATCAAGATGTTCAAGATGCAAATATTGTTTGTATAACAGCTGGTTTTAATCAAAAAGTTGGAGAAACAAGACTTGAACTTGTAACTAAAAATAAAAATATTGTTGAAGATATAATCAAAAATGTTATGAAATATAATTTTCAAGGAGTTTTTTTAATTGCAACTAATCCTTTAGATATTATGACTAAGGTAGTTTATGATACAGCCAAAGTTCCTAAAAATAGAGTAATTGGTTCAGGTACTTCTCTTGATACATCAAGACTTCGTTATTTAATTGGTAATCATTTAGAAATAAATCCTCAAAATGTTCATGCTTACGTAATTGGTGAACATGGTGATAGTGAATTTGTTCCTTGGAGTAATGCTACAATTGGTCTTAAACCTATAAAAGAATACTTAAATGAACAAGAATTGGAAAAAATTTATCTGGAAGTTAAAAATTCTGCTTATGAAATAATAGAAAAGAAAGGATTTACTAACTTTGGAATTGGCATCTGTTTAGTAAGAATTACAAATGCTATTTTAGGAAATGAAAATACAATTATTACAGTATCTTGTTACAATGAAGAACATAAAATTTTTATAAGTCAACCAGCAATTATTTATCAAAAAGGTATAAAAGATACCATTAAATTAAAATTATCCAAGGAAGAGCACTCTTTATTTTTAAAATCCGTTGAAACTATTAAAAGAGTAGGAAAATAAAAATTATTTATTATAAAAAAATTATCCACAATCAATTGTGGATAAATATTTAACCTATTTTTAAAGCAAGTTCTAAGGCTAAAATAACAATTTTTTCTTTTTCAGAAAGTTTTTCATCATCACCTAAACTACGTTTATCCCATTTAGCAGCGTCTAAATTATCCGCTGCATAAAAGAAGACAAACAAATCCTTTTCCCGAAATTTACTAACTGCACTCATAGCCGCACATTCCATTTCAACTGAAATACATCCTTGTTCTTTTCTTTTTAAAACTTTTTTCCTTGTTTCACGATAAATGGCATCCGTTGTCCATGTCTTACCTTCTACATAACTATAATTATGTTTATTTAATATTTCAATAAATTCTTTTTTATACTTAGGATTTACCGAAACTTCATCACTTGCTTTTAAATAATGATAACTAGTTCCCTCATCACGAATAGCAGCATTAGGTATAATAATAGCAAGGTCAGAAATACGACTATCTAAAACTCCACATGTACCAAACATAATTAATTTTTCAAGTCCCATTGCTAAAATTTCTTCATAACCAGCAACAGCCGTTGGTGCTCCAACACAAGACATAAAAAGAGCAATCTCCATTCCTTTATAATTAACTTTATAAACCGGAACTCGCCAATTAGTATTTCCCAAATAAGCAATTATTTCAGGCTTATGAATTTCGACAAATCTATCTATTAAAGTATGTGAAAAACAAGTAACACCAATTTTAGGAAATCCTGGAATAATATTTTCTACTTCACATGGGTCAAACGTAGAAGTTTTGCATTCATCAAAATCATTTAAAATCATAAACTCACCTCTTTTATATATTATATCTTATTATATATCAAAAACATAAACATTTTCTTCTTTTTCTTCATTAGTTCTAGTAAATATCCGTTTACTTTGAAATATTCCTCCAAGATGCTTATAAAAATTATTACTCTTATTGCCAGCCAAACAACCTATTATCATTTTTTGAAAACCCTTTTTTCTAAGTTCTTCCATAGCATTTTCTACTAACTTTCTTCCATATCCTAAACCTTGATATTCCTTAAGGATATAAAGAGCCGTTATTTCACCATAACCAAGATAATTAAAATCCCTGGCCTCATCATATCTTACAAAACCAATTACCTTTTCCTCTTCTTTTAAAACTAAATAATGATTTTTTTCTTCTTCAAAATTATTTATTAACCTTTTCGTTCTTTCTTCTTCATTATTTAATAAATTATCGAGAAAATCTTGATTAATAATTCCTTGATAGGTTTCTCTCCAGCATTTAGTTACTACTTTTGTAACTTTAGAACAATCATTCAATTTAATTTTTTCTATTTTAACATTCATTTATCCCTCTTTAAAATTATGAATTATTTTTAATTACCAATTCTTTATAACCTGTTGAATTATCAAATTCACGAGTAAAAATATAGTTTTCTAATTCTAAAATAACTACTTCAACAGTTGTATTAACTAAACAACCCTTTTGCAAATGACCACCATAAGTTTTTAGATTTTCATCTGATAATGAAATATGAATATGACAACCATTGAGCGAAAAGGTTCCTGTTGCTGATACTATTTCTAAATCTTTTGGCAATTTTATATTTTTAGTAGCCGTTGCATTTCTAATAGTAGCCTCTGATAAAGAACCAACACAAGAAACAATTACTCCAGATTTAATTTTATTTTCTTGAACATATTTTTCAAGTTCTAACTTTAAATCTTTCCCTTTAGTTAATCTAAAAGCATGTACTTTTACCATAAACTCTCCTTATTTATTTTTATTATATTATTTTTAAGAATAATATGCAAATTATTATGACTATTCTAATAATGTACTTGGCTTTTTAATTAATAAAGTTTTAAAAGAAAAGATATTGGTATAAAAGTAATAATATGGTATGATAAAGTTAAGAAAGGTGTATAAACATGGCAGGTAAAAATAAAAACTATATCAGTTGGGATGAGTATTTTATGGCAATGGCTTTTTTAAGTTCTTTAAGGAGTAAAGACCCATCAAATCAAGTTGGTGCTTGTATTGTAAAAGATAATCGTATTTTGGCTTGTGGCTATAATGGGGCAACAATTGGTTTTTCGGATGATGACTTCCCTTGGGATAGTTTAGGTGAAGAAACAAATGACATTTTAAATATTAAAAATACTTTTACAGTTCATGCTGAACAAAATGCAATTGATAATTTTCGAGGTAATAAAAAAGATTTAGAAGGAGCAACTTTATATATTACCTGGTTCCCTTGCAATGAATGTGCTAAAAGAATTATTCAAAATGATATCAAAGAAGTGGTATATGCTAGAATGTATTCTGATTTAAAAACTGTTGAAGCAGCCGAATTGATGTTTAAAAAGAAAGGTGTCATTGTAAGACAATTTGGTAATATTACAACTAAAGAAGATACTTTAAAATATCAAAAAACAATGTTTGATTTAATAAAATCATTTTCGAAAAATTAAAAGGATTAGATGAAAAGATATAAATTTGATTATTGTAATCATTTTCTATTCTTTTGATTATTATTTTATAGCCAAAAAGTATTAACAATAAATGCTAATACTTTTCTTTCTACATTTCCACTTTCTTCACTTTGAACTGTCAAGAATTCCTTGACAGTTGAATTTTCATCCAATTCATTTTCATCAAATATATTTTTAATATGTAAACTTATATTTTGCTTAGTAGTTTTATATAATACAGCCATTTGTTGTTGAGATAACCAAACAGTTTCATTTTCCAATTTTACATCAATTTTCGTTTCTCCATCATCAGCTTGATAAATTATTATATTATTAAAATCATCTTTGTTCTTCATTTATACACCTTCTTAAATTTAAAAGATGTCAACAAAAATGTTAACACTTTCACTAAATTGTAACTAATTCTTTTTGTAATAATTCTATAACTAAATTAATGACACTCATTATTTCATCATAATCAATATTAGATACATAAGATTTTTTATTTTTATAATTTTTAAAGTTTAATCTTAACTTATCACTTTCTTTTATTTTACTAAAATTATATATGATTTTTCTATATCAATTTTAAATATTCTTTTAACATTTCTGCTTCTAACTGATTAATTAGTTTAACAAAATCAGTATAATCTTTGGTTGTATGGGCTTTATCTAAAGCTTCATAATATTGTAATCTATTTTCTTTTTTTATAATTACAGGATTAAAGCCATGC
>CANRGW010000080.1 GCA_947630205.1 uncultured Bacilli bacterium | reverse complement strand
ATAATTAAATCAACTCGCTTTTTATCTTGATTTAATTATATCATAATTTTTTTATATTTTTTTAAGCGATTGCCATATAAGATATTTACTCTTCCTTTAAGTTATCTAAATAATTACAAGTTTGACTAGTTATCTTATAATCCTTAGGTAAATAATAAGTATCTTTACAAAAAAGTTCATTATATCCATCATAAACTTTTAAACTATAATGATTTTTAATACTAGAAAACCATTGATAATTACTATAATAATCATTTAGAAAAGAAAAATCTTCTTTCAAACCTTCTTGATAATCATTTAAATATTCTTGATAATCATATTCTTTAGTTCCTAACTTAATATTTATACTTGCAATATTATACAAATATATCTTATCATTCCCTACTTCTGATAATAATTTTTTACCTATATTCTTATTCTCATTAATTTCTACATTTGTAATAACTTTCTCTCTTCTTAATTTAAACATATCCTTATACTTTAAAATATCTGGCACAATTGCAATAAAACTATCAAGACTAAATGATTGATTTTCATATATAACATTATATTTACCAGAACAACTACTGTAATAACGATAATTATTATAAACCGTTACTAACTCTTCCTTCGAATTACATTTAATATACCCATTTATTTCAACTTTCTTTAAAATTTTTCCATCTAAATAAATAAAAAATTCAGAAGAACAACCAATAATTAAAATAATGAAAAGAGAGATATAAAGAAAATTTAAAAACTTATAATTCTTCTTAAATCTTGGCATTTTCCTTTTTAAATAACTAACTACTCTACTTCTATAAATTATCAAATATAAAAGACTAGCACCTACTATATTTAAAATAATACTATCAATATCAAAAGTTCCTATTAATAAAAGATATTCTATTCCCTCATAAGTAAAAGAGAAAAGCAAAATAACCAGAAAGAAAAGAAAGAAATTTTTAAATTTATCATTTAGTAAAGGAAGTAAAATACTTAAAGGCATCAACATTAAAAAACTTCCAAGTAACGTTTTATAACCAAAACCTAATTCTTTATTAACTGTAAATGTTTCTATAATTGTTTGAAAAGGTCTCATATTATAATCATAATGTCTTACCCCATTAAGCACTAGTCCTTTAATAGGATTAGTTATAATAAAACTTATTAATATAACCAAATAGATTAATAAACAATATAATAAGTTTCTTTGCATATCCTTTTTACTAGTTGGAAAGAAAGTACTAATAATAATTAAGAAAAAAGGAATAACCAAGAAAAAGAAAAATTCTTGTAACTGATAACCAAGTTGAACATTAAAGGAAATAACAAAAAATAAATAACTGAAAATGCCAATGATAAGAGAAAGAACATTAACTAACTTCTTTCTTTTAAATAAATTTCCTAAATAATTAAAAACACTTTGCAATTTTGTTTGCATTTCATCACCTCACGTCAAAAGCATAACTTTCCTCTTTCTAAAAAGTAAGAGTTCAAAACGTCCAATTAAAAAAAGGACATAATGTGTCCTAAAAAGAATTTACTAAATCTTCTTGAAAATCTAATTTCATTACTTCTTCTTTTGAAGCACTTATTATCCTTAAATACATATTTTTACTTAACTGATCTCGTTCTTTATAAGGAAGAAAATTATCATATTTAGAAATAGAAATTAAAGTATAATCATCATCATTTTCCTTATATATTAATTTTTCAGATCCCTCTTTATCATAATAGAAAAGTTCATAACTAATATAGTCCTCTTCCTTTAATTCAATAATCTCTCCTAATTTTAAATAACTCTTATTTTTAGAAAAAATTGCTAAACCCTCTGTTACCTTAAAATTATCACTTGCACCATTTATTCGATAAATATAAATAGTTCTATAAGTATTAAAAAAATACCAAGTTAAAACAATAACTAAGAAAACTAATATCTCAATTACAAAAATACCTAAACTTTTCTTAAATTTTCTTCTACTTTCTTCTAAAATGTTTAAAGGAACTTGCTCTAACTCTTTTTTATTTTTAGAATTTTCTCTTTCTCCTAAAAGTATTTCATTAACACTTACTTTAAATAAATTACTAAGCATAATTAAACATTCGGGATTTGGTAAATTAACACCTCTTTCCCATTTAGAAACGGCTTCTCTGGAAGTTTCTAATTTTATACTTAATTCTTCTTGAGTTAAACCTTGTTCTTTTCTTAAAGTTGCAATAAATTTTCCAATACTTTCTAAATTCATTTTCTCCCCCTTTAAAAGAAAAAATAGTTTTTAACTATTTTTCTAACAACCATTTAAATCGGAACATGTAGTATTAGCATATTCACTTAATAATTTATAAATTTTATCATAAGAGTCTTTTTTTATCTCATCAGTTAATTCCATTTTAGGTTCTGTTTGTAAAGAACTTAATCCTGTAATAACAGGTTTTATCTCACCATTTTTGATAATTAAAATATTAGGAGCATATATTCTTTTCCCAAGTAAATTACCATCAACTATGTAATCTGCTAAATTATCACCTAAAAGCGAAACTATTTCTTGATAACCCTCACTTCCCTCTTTTTCCGTTACAATTTCACCATTTTCATCTACCTTTTTGGTATCTCTTATACTTAAAATATCTAAGTAATAAATTTTATCAATTTTTAAATCTGAACTTACTTGTAATAAATTTTCTATAATACTACGACACCAAGGACAACGATTAAAACCAAAATAAACAACCATATCCTCTTTATTTTTTATTTTTGTTGCTAATTCGGTATCTTTTATATAAACCATAGGGTTATCTTTCGAAATATTAACGGTTCGATAATCTTCACTAGAATTTAAACTTTCATATTCTTCTTTAAATAAAAGAGCATCATCTTTTTTACAACCTGTAAAAAGAACTATTGATAAGATAATTATTAATAAATATTTAACTGTACGCATTTTACCACCACAATAAGTATAGCATATTTTTAAAAATGGAGCAATATTTTTAGAAATCTTGATTTAGCATAAATTATTTTATATAATGAAGATGGTGATTTTATGACTATTACTTTAAAAGTATGTGAAAAAACTAAAAATATGATGTTAAAATTTTATGATGATTTAAAAAGAGAAAAAACACCTCAATATGCTCTTTTTCAAGCTGATGATGGAGATACAGTTGTAACTTTATATACTTCTTTAAAAGCCGTTTTTCAAGGAGTTGATGCTGATATTGCTAGTGAATATTGGATTGAAACAGAAAAAATAAATTCGGGAAAAGCAATAGTTACTAATTCTGAAAAGAAAACAAAAGAAACTAAAAAATTAGAAGTTTCTAAAAATGATAATGATTATATTCATTGTAACTCAGTTGGAAGTGATGAAGTTGGAACTGGTGATTACTTTGGTCCTATTGTTGTAACTGCTTCTTATGTAAAAAAAGAAGATGTTCCTTATTTACAAGAATTAGGTGTCTGTGATAGTAAAAAGTTAAACGATGAAAAAATAAAAGAAATTGCTCCTTTAATTGCTAAGAAAATAAAATATAAAAGTTTAATTTTAAATAATAAAGATTATAATACTTTTCATAAAGAATATAATATGAATAAAGTTAAAGCCATCATGCATAATAAAGTTTTATATGACTTAATGCAAGAAAAACCAACTGTTGATTATATAATTGTTGATGAATTTGCTAGAGAACAACGTTATTACGAATATTTAAAAGGAGCAAAATTCATTCAAAAAGGTATTACTTTTATTACAAAAGCCGAGGATAAAAACTTAGCCGTTGCAGCAAGTAGTATTATAAGTAGATTTCTCTTTTTAAAAGAATTTGATAAGTTATCATATAGTATCAATATGAATTTACCAAAAGGAGCAGGTCCAGAAGTTGATAAAATTGGACGCGAAATAATAGAAAAATATGGTAATCAAAAATTAGAAGAAATTGCTAAACTTAATTTTAAAAACACGGAAAGAATTATTAATTATATTTAATAACTCTTTTTTTAGAATATTAATGCATTTTTTTCAATCTTATGTTAAACTTATAATAAGGAGGAATTAATCAAATAGGAAGTTAAATAGTATTTCTATAAGATTGATTAGACAAGATATTATGTTAGGAAAAATAATTGAAATTAATGAAAATGGTATACAATTTAAATTTACTAATAATGTTTTAGAATTAGATAATTTAATTAATATGTATGTTGCTCTTCAAGATAAAAAAACAATAATTGGTGAAATAGTTAATATTCGTGATGATATTGCAACTGTTAATTTAGTTGGAGAAGTAATTGATAATGAATTTGTTTTTGGTATTACAACGAAACCTACTTTAAAGTCGCAAATATATTTAGTTGATCAAACAAGAGTTTCCCATGTTTTAAGTCAAGAAAATGTTATCAGTCGAAGTTTATTTTTAGGATATAGTCCCCTTTATGAAAATTTAAAAATCTATCTTGATATAAATAAATTTTTTAATTCCCATTTTGCAATACTAGGAGGAACAGGTTCTGGTAAATCATGGTCACTTGCTAATATTGTTCAAAATCTTTTTCAAAATGCTAGTAAAATTCCTTATAAAGCCAGTATTTTTGTCTTTGATACTTATGGAGAATATCATAATTCTTTTAAAGGACTTGAAAGTATAAATCCTTATATATCTTATAAATGTTATACAACTGATTTAGAGTCAAATGATGAACTTTTAAAAATACCTCCTTATTTATTAGATGTTGATGACTTAGCCATTCTTTTAAATGCAACTAGTCCTGACCAATTAAAAATCTTAGAAAAAGCATTAAGTTTAGTTACCGTTTTCCGTCAAGATGATGAAAATATTTCTAAAATAAAAAATGATATTATTGCAAGAGCAATTATGGATATTCTTTTAAGTGGACGTCCCTCTGTTCAAATAAGAGATCAAGTTTTCTCTATTCTTTCCTTTTATAAAACTAATGAATTAAATTTAAATACTGTTATTAGTCAACCTGGATATAATCGGGCTTTAAAAAATTGTTTAGTAATTGATGCTGATGGTAAATTAAGAGAAATGGAACTTTTAACGAATTTCTTTTCTCAATTTCTTATTGAAAAAAGTGAAGAACAAAATAATACCAATAATGTTTTTTATACTTTAAAAGATTTAGAAAATGCCATTGATTTTGCTCTTATAAGTGAGGGATTATTTAAAAGTGAAAAAGTTTATGATAATAATAACCTTTTAAAAGTTCGAATTAATAATATTGTTAATGATTATTATAATAATTATTTTGATTATCAAGAATTTATAACTAAAGAAAATTATGTTAATAGATTGTTAATGAAAGGTGAAAGAAAAGCCCAAGTTGTTAATTTTAATATTAATTATGTTGATGATAGATTTGCTAAAGTAATTGTTAAAATTATTTCCAAAATGCTTTTTGATGTTTTAAAGAATTATAAACCACGAGCAACTTTCCCAATTCATATTGTTTTAGAAGAAGCCCATCGTTACGTGCAAAATGATATTGATGTTTCCCTTTTAGGTTATAATATCTTTGAACGTATTAGTAAAGAAGGTCGGAAGTATGGAATACTTTTAGGTTTAATTTCTCAAAGACCTAGTGAATTATCCGAAACGGCTTTATCCCAAGTAAATAATTATTTAATTTTTAAAATGTCGCATCCAAAAGATTTGGAATACATAAAAAAACTTATTCCTTTTATGACCGAAGAAATAAGTAAAAGATTACAAATAATGCAACCTGGTTACTGTTATGTCTTTGGTTCAGCATTTAAAATTCCAACTATTATTCGAATTGAAAAACCAAATCCGGCTCCAGAAAGTAATAACGTTGATATTTCAAGAACGTGGTTTGTTGATGTTAAATAAATAAAAATATTGAATAGCAATTTAACTATTCAATATTTTTTTAAGTTTCGGGATTTTCAGGAGGGGGTTCCTCTTTATTTTCTTCTACTTTACTTTTTAAAACTAGTTCTACTTCCATTTCCGGAGTAAGAAGGGTTCCCGGCGGAATACTTTGACTTACTAAATAACCATTACCGGTAATTAAATAAGATATATTTAAATATTTAAATAAAATCTCTAAATCAATACGAGAATATCCCGTTAAATCTGGCATTGTAAATTCATTAGAATTAGTAATTAAGAAAACTTTGGTATCAGGGGTTAACATTCCTTTT
>CANRGW010000079.1 GCA_947630205.1 uncultured Bacilli bacterium | reverse complement strand
CTTTATCATATCATCCCGAATATCTGTAATAGTATCATCTAAATCTATTCCTATTTTTACCATACCTATTCTCCTTATCTTTATTATAATAACTTTTCTTAACACTTGCAAGTAATATAAAATTATCCATCTCTTTATTATGAAAAATTAAAGTTAATAATAATAAAAATCCTATATTTAAAAGAAGACTATTTTGAAACTTATAAAGGAAATCACTTAAAGTAACTAAATTATAATTACTTAATAATACAAGAATATATAAAATAAAATCATAGAAAAAGATAAAAACAATTAAAAAAACAACATCAATTAATAAATTTTTCTTAAAATACTTATCAATTTTTTTCATTATCTTTCCAAACATTAAAAAAACTAAACTATGAAAAAGAAAAATATAAGAAAAAAATAAATCATAGAAAAAACCAATCCAAAAAACTATTTTTAAATATTTATTAGGATTAACTTTATTATCTAAAAATACAATCAAAGTTAAAGTTAACATTGGATAAAATAAATTTAAATGATGAAAATAACTAGGAACAAAGTATAATATTAAAAACTCTAGTATAAAGGTTATAATTATTAGAAATAGCATTAAGTATCCTTTCTTACTAAAACATTAACAAAACGAAAATCATTAAAATCACTTGCTGGTTCTACTTTAATAATTTTAGCAACATCATATTTATCACTAGTAATTTCTTTAACTTTTCCTATTAGAATACCACTTGGAAATACTCCTCCCATCCCTGTTGTATAAACTAGACTCTCCTCTGGAATATCATTTAATTTATTCATTCCTGTTATTTCTAAAAGATTTTTATCCTTGTCATACCCTGTCATAATTCCATAAATATTATCATCATTTACTTTAACAAGAACCGATATTTTATTATTAATATCACTTGTAGTAATTAATTTAATTTCACTAGTTGTTTTAGTAACTTTACTTATTTTTCCAATTAAACCTTTTGAAGAAACAACAGCCATATCTTCTTTAAGACCCGAAGTAGTTCCTTTATTAATTGTTATAGTATTAAACCAATACATCATATTTCTTTCAATAACAACGGCTTTAACACTATCAAATTCTGTTAAAGTATTACTTAAATCATTAATCGTTTTCAATTCTTCTAACTCTTTTTCTAAAGCATTGTTAATACCCTCTTCAATTGTTGTGCTTACATCTTCTTGACTAGAAATTGCTGAAACAGGATAGAAAATAACATCTTTTAAAAGATAAAAAGGATAAAAAATATTAATATCACTTCTAATAGCAATAAAAGAAATTAAATATATAAAAACTAAAATTACAAATGTTTTTACTTTTAACATAAATTACTCCATTAAATTATTCTCATAGAAACTAAAATAATTATTATCACTTAAAATCAAATGATCAATTAAATCAATTCCTTGAATTCTTCCTATTTCAACTAAAGTTTTCGTAATTTCAATATCTGCTTTACTTGGCATCACATCTCCAGATGGATGATTATGAATACAAATAAAAGATGAAGCACTACATAAATAAGCATTTTTAAATACTTCTCTTGGATGAACAATACTTCTATCAACAGTTCCCATAAATAACAACTTCCTTTCTATTAATTTTTTCTTACTATCTAAATACAAAACATAAAAATATTCTTGTTTTAATCCTAAAAATAAATATCTATTATCTTCTAAAATAGTTTCAGGATTTTGATAACTCTTAGAAATAGGTAAATTAGTTTCCAAAAAAATTCTTTTTGCAAGTTCGACTAATGCCAATAATTCTTGTTTTTTAACATCTCCTAAACCTTTAATTCCATCAAAAGTATAAAAATTAATATCTTTAAAATTTTGAATACATCCTACTCTTTTTAAAAGAGATAATGCTAAATCTTTAACTGATACGCCTTTCGTTCCTGTTTTAAGTAAAATTGCTAACAATTCTTCATTGGCTAAGTTATTAGCACCATATTTTTTTAATCTTTCTCTTGGCCTTTCCGTCTTCGGTAATTCTTTAATTAACATAATGCACCTCAATATAATATAACCGAATAAAAATGTTTTTTATAAATTTAATTCCTTATTTTCAAAAATTTCTTTTACAACAGCTTCAATATCTTCTTCTTTTTCCGTTTGTTCTAATTTTAAATCAAATTCTTTTAACCTATTTAAAGTTTCACTATTGGTAACGTAATCACTTCTTATATAAGTATAGACATTTTTATCTTTATAAATATTTTGAATTTTTAAAGCCGTTGCATAATTAGTTGTAACTCCTAAATAAACATAAAACTTATCATCTAATTCTTTAATAACATAACTATCAAGACCTTTAACATTTTCAAGTGCTGCTTCATTTGAGGTATAAACACCATATTGCACATAGTAAATATTGCCATCATCTTCTTGATATTCAATTCCCTCATAATTTTTATAAATTACATTTCCAAATAAATAACCAACTAAAATTCCTAAAACGATTACAATTATTATATTCTTTTTCATATTCCTCCTCTCATTTTTAGTATAGTTCTTTCATGATACAAAAAATGTCGAAAAAAAAGATAATAGTTAAATCTATTATCTAGGTCTTTTAGTTATTATATCTTCATTAGCATCAATTTGATATCTATCAATAATTACACCATCAAACTTAAAACTTGCAAGGTCACTATATTTAAGACCTCTCCACATCAGTTTTTTAATACTAATACATAAAACTTCTACATCAAGGTCTAAACTTGGATATTTAAGAGAAATCTCTGTCGCAAGTTCTAATATCTTGGCTTTTTGTTCTTTAATGCTTCTAAATTCTTTTTGTATATACATTTTATCACTCTATTTAGAAGTGCCTTGGCCTTCTTTTGCTAAACGTTCACGACGTAAGTATTCATCTTCACATCTAGTAACAATAAGTAAATCATACCAACCAGTTAATAAATCATCAATTGGAATTCTTGTTGCTACATCACGAATAACTCCCATTGTAAACTCTCTATCAAAATTAGCAATACTCCAACATGCAAAAAATTGTTCAGCAAAGGCTCTAATTTTCATTTCCTCATCACGTGCTTTTCTGTTTTCAATATATTCCTTGGAATTCATTCTTTCACCCCCTATTTATATAATTATTTATCTTCAGGTCTCATAAGTGGGAACAAAATATTATCTTTAATATTTGGCGTTCCTGTTAAGACTTGAATAACTCTATCAACACCCATTCCCCAACCAGAGATAGGGGGCATACCATATTCCATTGCTCCAATATAGTCATAATCCATCATCATAGCCTCTTCATCGCCTCCAGCCTTTAGTTCGGCTTGGTGTAATAGCCTTTGTTCTTGGTCAATTGGATCAACAAGTTCAGAATAAGCATTAATTATTTCAGCCCCGTTAATAACCAATTGAAAACGATCAGTTAAGGTTTTATCCTCGTCATTTGCTCTTGCAAGTGGTGATAACTCAATTGGATGTTCAACTAAAAACGTTGGTTCAATTAAATGTGGACGAGCAACCTTTTTATATAATGCATCTACTAAATTTCCAAAACCTAAATTCTCTATATCATCTTCAGTTTCAAACTTAATATCTTTATCTTTTATAGCCTTTAGTAAACTTTCTCTCGTATTAACTTTTTTTATATCAATATCAGCATATTTTAAAATTAAATCACGAAAAGATACGGCTTCCCATTTCTTTGATAAATCTACTTCGACACCATTTATATCAATAATTAAAGTTCCAAATACTTTTTTAATAACGGTTTTTAACATATTTTCAAGTAAAACCATATTATCTTTATAATTATAATAAGCACAGTATCCCTCTACCATTGTAAAATCCTGTAAATGAGTTGCATCTATTCCCTCATTTCTAAAACATCTTGCAAATTCAAAAACTTTTGTAAATCCTCCAACAATAGCCCTTTTTAAATAAGTCTCAGGAGCAATTCTTAAATAAACATCCATATCAAGGGCGTTATGATGAGCAATAAATGGTCTTGCTGTTGCCCCACTTGCTTTATTAGATAAAACTGGAGTTTCTATTTCAATATAACCATCATCTTCTAAAAATCTTCGCATTTCTTTAATAAATTCATATTTTAAAAGAAAACGTTTTCTAGTATCTTCATTCATAATTAAATCAAGATAACGTGCTCTATAACAAATTTCTGGGTCTGTTACACCATGAAATTTTTCTGGAAGTGGTTTTAATGCTTTACCTAAAAAAGTAAAATCACTACATCTTAAAGTCTTTTCGCCAGTATGAGTTGTAAATATTTCGCCTTCGGCTCCAATAAAATCACCAATATCAACTAAAGTTTTAAAAAACTCATATTTTTCCTCGCCAACCATATCTATTTTAATTGATAATTGTAAATCACCCTCTAAATCACGAATTTTAAGAAAACTCATTTTTCCCATTTTTCGCATAAAAACAATACGTCCAGCAACTTTAACACCTTTTGTTTCATCGGCTAAATTACCTGCTTCTTTTAAAGTATAATTAACCTCATACTTTTCAGGATAAGGATTACAATATTTTCTAATTTCTTCAACCTTTCCTCTTCTTACTAATTCTTGTTCTGTAAATTCTCTCATAATTCCTCCTTAGGTAACCCCAAAATTTCTATATAAATGATAGCATTAAAAGTTTTATAAGTCAATTAAAAGATTTAGAACCAATACTATTTATTTATCTATTTTCATAATTAAACAACTTAAAATATCCTTATCATGTTTAACACCTAAAAATATTTTTCTTATCTTTTCAATACTTTTAGAAGTTGCATTCACAATATCTTTATCAACCGTTTCCAGTTTGGCATTAAAAAGATAATCAACTTCTTCAATAACCCCATCAGAAGAAAGTGCTAAAACGCCTCGAAAGAAACTTCTAACAATCGAAAATATTACCCTATTTTTTATATTTTGATAATCTTTATCCTTAATATTAAATAAAATATTTATAAAATAATCAAGAAGAAATGCACAAGTACCACTTAGTTTACTTTTATAAAAAACTTCGGGAATATTCGTTAAACTTTTCCAATATTCTGTACATAAATATATAGGTGGCAAAATATCAAATTCCGAAATTACCATATTTCTTTCAACTTCTTTATCGATAAAAGAAACATAATACTTAGAAAATAATAAATAATCTTTTATATCTTTTTTCTTTTTAGAAGAAATTTCCTGTTTTAAAAAATATAAATAAAAACTATAAATATCTACTTCAAGAGCCTCCGTAATTTCAATATTCCATCTTTTTTGCTCATTAAAATTACTTTCTCCGATAAGTATTTTATATTTTGAAGCGTTATCATATACTATTTTATCATTATAAAGCATTCTTATTTTTCTATCTAAAGTTTTTATAATTCTTCTGAAAATACGATTATTATAGTCTTGCGTAATAATACTAGCAAAATCATTAGAAAAATTATCCGGTAATTTAGTATCTTTTATATATTTTATAAATGCTTCACATCTTTCATAAGTTAAATCTAATTCTTGATATTTATTATTTTCAACTTCTAAAGAAATATTTAAATTATCTAAAACTTTTTTATATTCGGGAGTATCTTTTAAACCATATATCTCTAATTCATATAATTGGCAATATAAACTATCAATTGTTTTAGTAATTCTAATTAACATTTCTATATCTTCAATATCAGTTTCTGTTAAATTATAAGATACCATACAAGCCCCCTTTTCTTTTTCGTTACAAAACCCCTTTAAAACTTTCAATATAATATCATAAAAAGGATTAAATTTCAAGAAATTCCTTTATTTTATGTCAAAATACTTTAAAAAAACGTATTTATTTGCTATTATTAAAATAGGTGGTGAAATATGAATAATATAATTGATAGTGTTATAGAAATTCCTCTTGGCACAAAAAACAAATATGAAATTGATAAGAAATCTGGAAAAATTAGATTAAGTAGAGTTCAATATTCTTCTATGACTTATCCAAGTGAATATGGTTTTATTGATGAAACTTTAGCAACGGATGGAGACCCGGTTGATATCTTAGTAATTACAAGTGAAACAAGTTTTCCAGGATGTATAATTGAGGCTAAGGTTTTAGGTTACTTAGATACAATTGATAATGGTTTTGGAGATCCTAAAATAATTGCTGTCAATAATGTTGATCCTCGTTGTAATTTTTATAATTCTTTAGAAGAATTAC
>CANRGW010000078.1 GCA_947630205.1 uncultured Bacilli bacterium | reverse complement strand
TATGATGTTTTAGTTGGTATCAATCTTTTAAGAGAAGGATTAGATATTCCTGAAGTAAGTTTAATTGCTATTCTTGATGCTGATAAGGAAGGTTTTTTAAGAAGTAGTCGAAGTCTTATTCAAACAATTGGAAGATGTGCAAGAAATGCAAGTGGTCATGTTATATTGTATGGTGATAAAATAACGGATAGTATGAACTATGCCATTGAAGAAACGAAAAGACGACGCGAAATTCAAATGGAATATAATAAAATTCATGGTATAACTCCTAAAACTATTAATAAAGAAATTCGTGATATAATTTCAAATGTTGATGAAAAAGTTCAAGAAAAAGATACGAAGAAATTAACTAAAAAAGAAAAATTTAATATGATGCAAAAGATTGAAGAAGAAATGAAACAAGCTGCTAAAGAACTTGACTTTGAAAGAGCCATGGAACTTCGTGATATTTTATTTGAAATGAAAGTTGAAGATTAAAATGAAATTTACAAAAATATATATTGAAATCACGAATATATGCAATTTAAATTGTTCTTTTTGTAGCAAGGATAACCGTCCTTTAAAAGAAATGACTGAAGAAGAGTTTACACACATTTTAAAACAAATTAGACACTATACTAAGACAATTTATTTACACGTAAAAGGTGAACCTCTTTTACACTCTAAATTAGACAAATTATTAACATTAGCCGAAAAATATCAATTAAATATTCGCCTAACAACCAACGGTACTCTTTTAGAAAAAAATTATCAAACTTTATTAAAACATAACAATATAAAGCAAATTAATATTTCACTTCACGCAGAACATAATTCTAAAAATTACTACGAAAAAGTTTTCAACATCGCGAATAAATTATCCACCAAAATACCTATTGTTTACCGCATTTGGCTTTTAAATAATTACCAATTAGACAAATTATCCACCGAAATTGTGGATAAAATTATAAATTATTACCAATTACCAAAAGTTTTCCACCAAAAAGTGGAAAAAGAAAATAATATTAAAATTGTTGACAATATTTATTTAGATAAAGATAATGCTTTTACTTGGCCAGATGATGTAAAGGATAAAAAAGAAAATACGGGAACTTGCCTTGCAACTAGAACGCATATAGCAATTCTTGTAAATGGTGATGTTGTACCTTGTTGTCTTGATAGTAAATCTTTATTAAAACTTGGTAATATTTTTGAAGATAGTCTTGATGATATTTTAAATAGCAAATTGTTTAAAGAATTAAATTCTAATTTTCAAAAACATATATTAATTGCTAACTTATGTAAAAATTGTTCTTTTCAGAAATTAAAGTTTAAATAAACTTATTTCTTCATTAAAAAGTGAAATGATAATTTAAAATAGTCATATAATTGTAAGAAGATAAATAAAATAAACTATATTTGCATTTTATTTTCATTAATGTTATAATTTAATCACTTAAGGAGTTGATATAATGAAATATTGTCCTAATTGTGGAAAAGAATTAAAGAAAGATGCTGATATTTGTCTAAACTGTGGAAAAATCATTAGGGAAGAAAAAGAAGAGAAAGTTAAACCCGTTAATCCTAATGCTAAAAGTAAAATTGTAGCCGGAATTCTTGGTATTTTACTTGGTTGTTTTGGGGCTCATAATTTTTATTTAGGCTATACAGGTAAAGCCGTTGCTCAATTATTAATGACGTTGGTATCATGTTTTATTTTATCACCAATTTCTGCTACTTGGGGATTGATTGAAGGAATTTTAATTCTTGTTGGTAACATTTCCAAAGATGCTTCAGGACGTGAATTAGTTGACTAAAAATAATAAAAGATTATGCATCTTTTTTATTTTGCTTCTTTTTTTCCTTTTACCAATCATTTTCAAAGTACAAATATCTTGC
This sequence comes from uncultured Bacilli bacterium, assembly GCA_947630205.1. Taxonomy (GTDB): domain Bacteria; phylum Bacillota_I; class Bacilli_A; order RF39; family UBA660; genus RUG591. Next base: position 4,321 of record CANRGW010000078.1, on the reverse strand, counting down.
CCTTTTAAAAAAATATTTCATTTATCATGTCCAGGATGTGGTCTAACAAGATCTATTTTTTCTTTACTTCACTTTCAAATACTTGATAGTCTTTATTATAATATTCTTGGTATTCCTCTTTTTATTACTTTAATAATTTCTTATTCTTTAGTAGTAATTGATATAATAAAAAAAGAAAATTATTTGCAAACTTTCTGGAATTATATTACTAAACATTATAAAGTTTTAATTTTTTTATTAATAATAACTTTTATATTAAATAATATTCATAAAATCTAAAAAAAGGGTCAAAAAAAAGAGTTTAAAACTCGCACTCTACCATCAACACAAGAAAAGATGTTGACTAACCCTTTATATTATTTTTAAATAATACTTATTATGTATATCATAATATTTTTTTCTAGTCAAGAAAAAATTGATAATTTTTTTTATTTTTTATAAAAAATCTCATGTTATTAACACGAGATTAAAATATTTTTTATAATTATCCTAATAAAACATCTAAAACCATCATAATAGTAAAACCTACTAAAGAACACATAGCCATTAAATCTTTACTCTCATTAGTTTGACTTTCAGGAATTAATTCTTCGGTTACAACATATATCATAGCCCCAGCCGCAAATGCTAAGAAAAATGGTAATAAAATACGAACTTTTAAAACTAGCAATGCTCCAATTACCCCGGCTATTGGTTCAACAATTCCACTTAATTGGCCTAAGAAAAAGGCTTTTTTTCTTGAAACACCTTCTCTTCTTAAAGGAACAGAAACGGCTGTTCCCTCAGGAAAATTTTGAATACCAATTCCTAATGCTAAAGTCCAAGCAGACATTAAAGTTGCACCATCTAAACCATATAAAGTTGAACCAAAGGCAACTCCAACGGCTAATCCCTCCGGTATATATAAATTAATACACTACTAATAGGAGTGTATTAAATGAGTAATTGTAAATATTTAAAACAAAAATTGAATAAAAAACTAGAATGCAAATTAAACAATAAAATAATAACACTAAAAGATTGCAAGAATTGTAAGTGCAAAGAATACGATTTTCCCGATGTCGGCAAAATGAAATCTAAATCAAATAAACTTGCTAAATTAGAAAAAAATAGATTTAGCTTATTTTCTGATGATACTACTAAATGTTTTATTTGCGGAAGTAATTATAAATTAACTTGGCATGAGATATTTGGTGGAAGAAATAGAAGTAATTCTATTAAATATGGACTTTGCTTAAGACTTTGTTTAGCTTGCCATGTAAGATATCAAAATGATATTAATTTTAATAAAGAATGGCATATAAAAGGACAAACTAAATTTAATGAAGTTTATCCAGGTTTAAAATTTATTGAAATTTTTAAAAAGAATTGGCTATAAATTCAATTCCTTTTTAATTTCAGATAAATTAATTTTATCGTTTTTGTGTAATTCATATTTTTCTTTTGAGTGTTCTCTTGTTTCTCCTCTTTCATAATCAGGAGCTGGTATTACTAAATGATATAAGTCTATAAATCTCACTACGAAATTATCAACATCTATCTTTTCAACATAGTATTGTAATTCTTTGTTGTTTAATTCCTTAAATTTGTAAAGAGTTGGAATGGTTCTTACCTTCTTTTCAGTAGTTAATTTCAATATATTTTCTATTTTTAGTTCTAAAAAGAAATCATTATCAATATTTACTAATTTTGTTTCAAAAAAATTGCTATCAACCAGACTAATGCGATTATTTACAATATCATTTATATTTTTCTTTACAAATTTATAGAAAATTTTTTTATTAGCAAAATAATTAGTAAACATACACATTTCTATATTTACTGATTTTAAAGATTCTCCAAAGTCAATTTTGCATGTAGGACTCCCAAACATATTACGTGAATTGTTAGTTTTTATATTTTTAAAAGCATTATATTGCTTCTTTTTCTGCATATTCTTTTATAATACTATCAAGTTCCATTGCTTGATTATGAAATTCACTGTTTATGTCAAAATTATTCTTCCATACGTTATCTTCATGAGATAAACTAACTAACTTAAAATCACTCAATTCAAACAAATCATACATTATGCTATCTATTGTTTCCTTAACAAATTCTTTATCTTTAAATAATTCTTTTTCAGATATACGATAGTCATTTAATTGCTTTTTTTTATTTAAAGAATAAATTTCTGGCAAAACTGGTCCATAAACCCATGCTTGTATCTTGGTATCATAAAGATATTTTGAATAATCAAATTTTTCCTCAACACTTTCAAAATCATTTTTGGCAATAAAACCACCCCAATAAGCAAACAAAAAATACATTACTTTTTGTAATTTTATTTCTGATATTTCTTTACCATATTCTTTATTATACATATCAGAAACATAACAAGCTAATTGTTTGCTATCAAAAATTGCTTTTTCCATATTTCTTCTTTCAATATCCTTCCCTATTCTAATTATATGATAACATGAATTAGTTAGATATTCTAGCATTTTTTTTAGCATTTGACAACCTCCTAATATAATATAAACGAATTTTTTTGTATATTTTAATTATAAAAGACTACTTTTGTAGAATTTTATCGAAAAGAAAAATATTATCATAAAAAAAATAGGTAGATATGCGATTAAACATACCTACCTATTTCTATTTTGTCTATAACTTTATTTCTCGCTCTCAAAACTCTATTTTTTTCTCGGTCTTTTTTTCTAGTATGAAATATATCATCAACACATATTAAATGAAATGATTTTTTATACAGTCTACCGTGTTTTAAGTTTCTAAAGCCCCTTTGTTTTGAATTTTTAGTCTTACCCATAATTATTTAACTAATTCTTTATGAGTCGCTTTTCCAACGTTTCCGTCAACTACTAAAGCGTGGTCTTTTTGGAATTGTTTAACTGCTGCTAAAGTATCAGGTCCAAAAGAGCCATCTACTCCTGATTTACCACATGAATATCCTAGTTCTATCAATCTACTTTGAAGCCATTTAATGTGGTTAGTAGCTCCTTCTTTTAGATAGTATAGATAATTCTCATGACTAGCACTTTCAGTTTTTGGACCAAAAGAACCATCAACTACTAAACCTGCTTTATAATCAGCGTTTAAGGCTCTTTGAAGTTCTTTAACTACTTCTTCTCTACTTCTTTTTTGAGACTTGTTTACACTTTTTAATCTAAATGCATGATTTCCCTCACGATTAACCATGATTATTTTAGGAGCATTAGGATTTTGGCTAAAATACCAACAATGTTTGCCGTCCCAATGGTCGTAAATTGCTATATGTCCATATTCCCAAATAACTACATCTCCCGGCTCCATAGCATTAGTTGGTACTTCATCAAAATATTTCATCATCAATCGGTACCTTTCGCCTTTTAGCATACCATTAACTAACCCTACTCCTCCTAATACAGTTTCAGGCAAGCCTAAAACTTCTTTAAAGTATGCTTGACCTAAATCCCAACATTGCGCTCCATTAGCATTGTCAACATCAACTTTTTTACCCTCATATTTATTTTTAAATTCTTGATATGTCATATTTATTCCTCCTCTTTTTTAGTTTTTAAAGCATCGTAAGCACCACCAACGCCTAGTGATAATGCAAGCGATATAATTATTGCTGTTGCTACATCATTAAATAAACCAAAGTATACAGCAACAAAAGCTGCGATTAATCCAATTACGATATTTTGAATTGGAATAAATCTAGCTGGAACTACTCTATCTTTGAATATAGTTCCTAAAATAGCTGTAACTAGTGCTGTAACAACTGTAAATATTAATTCAAATGTTATTTCCATTTTTATCACCTACCTTTCTATATTTTTCCTTCTTTTCTTAATTTTTCCCATTTAGAATGAACAAAAGAATTTCCTCCGAGTTTGCTATACTTATCAAACAACTTATATCCATTTTGTATTTGTTCTGGACTAGCCATATTTTTCTCAACAAAATACATAAAGTTAACTAAATCTGTTTGTGCTGAGTCTAATTCTGACTTTTTGTATTCTTCTTTTAATTCTGCTATTTCTTTTTTTATTGGCTCTAAAACTTTTTCTAATTTCTTATCAATCGGATTTTTTATTTCTTTAACAAGACTTTTTATATTTCCAATTAAAGCCAAAATAAAAGCGAGGGCTATTAAAACCTCACCTAAAGTTATATTTTCCATAAATCTTCCCTTTCTATTAATATATTAATCAATTAAAAAATATGGTCTTACTCCTGCCTCATTTTCTACGGAATTATAAAATACATTTCCATATCCATTAACACTACAAAATGAACCTGCCGTCGCAACATCTCTAAGCCAATATGAGGTTCTGTT
>CANRGW010000077.1 GCA_947630205.1 uncultured Bacilli bacterium | reverse complement strand
TCGACGAAAAGATATTATAGACTATTCATGTGTCTTTTTCAATTGTGAAGTGTTGCACTTCAAATTTAAATTAACATTCTTTAGCAAGTTAGACTTTACTTTAGAATTATGTTATAATGAAAAAAATAGGAAGTGGCTTTATGTATGATATTAGTTTAGATAATTTTCAAGGACCAATGGATTTACTTTTACATTTAATTAAAAAGAAAAAAATGAATATTTTGGATATAAAATTAGAAGTTATAATTGATGACTATTTGAATTATATTCAAAAATTGGAAAATATGAATTTAAATATTGCAAGTAGTTATTTAGTCATGGCTTCTGAATTAATTGAAATAAAATCAAGGATGCTACTTCCTAATAATGAAGAAGATGAAGAAGAAGATTTATCTAAAGATTTAGTTAATCGTTTAATTGAATATGAAAAATATAAAGAAATTGTTCCAACTTTTCAAAAGTTAGAAATGGAGAGAAGTAATTATAAAACGAAAAGTCCAACTAATATTTTAGAATATCAAGATAATAAAGAAATAGAAAGTACTTTAACAATGAATGATTTGTTAGATGCTTATAAAAAGTTTTTAGAAAGATTAGAAGATGAAAAGCCTCTTAATACTAAAATTACAAAGAAAGAGATTTCGGTTGATGAACAAATTAGAAAAATAAGAACAAAGTTTAAAGATAAAAAGAAAATTGCTTTTTTTGATTTATTTGAAGTTATGTCTAAGGATTATGTTATAGCAACTTTTTTGGCTATTTTAGAAATGTCTAGTAAAAAAGAAATAAGAATTATTCAGGAAAGTAATTTTGAAAATATTATATGCGAGGTTATAGAATGAATTTGAAAGGTGTTTTAGAAGGAATTTTATTTGTTGTTGGTGATGATGGTGCAACTATCTCGGAACTTTTAAATATTTTAGAAATAGATGATGAAGAATTAAAAAAATTAATATTAGAATTAAAAAACGATTATGAAAAAGAGGATAGGGGAATTAGACTTAGTATTTTAGGAGATGCTTTTAAATTAACTACGAAGAAAGAACATAAGAAGTATTATGAGAAGTTATTAGAAACTGATGAAAATAAAACTCTATCGCAGTCAGCAATTGAAACTTTAGCAATTATTGCTTATAATGAACCAATTACAAGAGTAGAAGTTGATGAAATAAGAGGTGTTAGTACGGCACCTTTGATTAGAAAATTAATGGCTAAGGGCTTAATAAAAGAAGTAGGAAAAAGTGATTTACCAGGAAGACCTATTTTATATAAAACGACAAGTGAGTTTTTAGATTATTTTAATATGCAATCTCTTAATGATTTACCAAAAATTGATGCTATAGAAGAAATTGTAGATGATATTGATTTGTATAATTCTAAGTATAAGGAAGATGAAGATATAATTTAATTTTATCCACAATTTTGTTGATAATTTATTTTTTTCATAAAAATAACTTTTTTTCGGTTATATTATATATGTATCCTAAAATTTTAAAAGATATAATTAATTGAAAAGAGGGAAAAAATGGAAAATATGGTTTTATGGTTAATTTGGAAAGAACCCAATGAAAGAAGAAGATATTTAATTGGAGAATTGTCTTATGACTCTAATTTATATAAATTTAAATATTTAAATCCTGAGTTAGAAGATGCTTTAAAAGAAAATTTTACTTATTATCCAGGATTTAAAGATTTAGATAAAGTATATAAATCTAATACTTTGTTTGCTAATATTGAAACCAGATTACCAGATATTAAAAGGCCTGACTATTTAAAAATTTTAAATTCGTATGATTTGGAAGTTAATTCAACCAAAATGGAAATTTTGAGAAAAACTAGAGGAAGATTGTTAACTGATAATTTTGAATTCGTTCCTAAATTTGATAAAAATAGTAAGATTGAATTTGAAGTTGCTGGAACAAGGTATTATATAAATAAATTAAAAATGAAAAAGATTTTAAATATCAATGATAATCTAGAATTAGAAAGAGAAGAGAATAATGAAAAAGATAAGTATTCAATCAAGGTTAATTATTTAAATATTGATAAAAAATATTTTCTTGGATATGTTCCTAGATATTATAGTAAAGAACTTTCAAAATTACTTGATAAAAAAATACCATATTCAGCTAAAATAGAGGCTTTAAATTTTGAAAGTTTGTTAAGTGATGAAAATATTACAGTTGGTGTTAAACTAATTTTTGATATTAGAAATGAAAGTAAATAAAAAAATCACTAAATTAAGTGATTATAACATATTTGGTTGTCCTAGTTAGATTCGAACTAACGCTCATGGAGTCAGAGTCCACTGCCTTACCACTTGGCTATAGGACAATTTACTTTTAAATTATACAAAATAATTAAGAAAAAAGCAAACTTTATTAATGATTAATAATAAAACGGCTTTTCTTTTCAAAGACTTTATATTACAATAATTAGGGTGGTTTATGAAAAACTTTTTAATAAAACTTATAAAACTTTATCAAAAAATTCCGGGAAATTTTCATTATTCCTGTAAATATTATCCAACTTGTTCTAACTATGCCATTGAAGCGATTGAAACATATGGAGCCTTTAAAGGAAGTATTTTAAGTTTTAAAAGAATATTAAAATGTAATCCTTTTTCCAAAGGAGGATATGATCCATTAAAAAAATAACTGTCTATTCCATATAGACAGTTTTATTATATACATGTTCAGTTTTATCAAGTTCTAACATTTTATTTGTTGATATTAAAAAGAAAGAGTCATCTAAAGTATTAGAACCATCACTATTAATTGGATCATCCCAAGTTAAATCTAAATTGTACCACTTATTATCTAAATAAACGTAATTCCAAACATGATTTTTACTAGAAATTTTATAACTTTTAACCCCAAACTTTTCTAAGAATAACATCATACTATCAGTATAACCACTACAAACAGCATATCCTTCAATTAAAGCCCCATACGCTGTATCAGATTTATATTTGTAAACATCATTATCACTTCGTTCCTGATCATACTTAGTATTATTAATTATATAATCATGAATAGTTCTAATTTTTTCTTTTAAAGTCATATCACTTGTAATATTATTTTTTATAATATCATCTACTTTATAATCTAAAATAGTTTTCATTTCTTCTGTATAGTTTCTATTAATATAAATAGTTATTTTACCTAAAGTATCAATTTTTGTATTTAAATATTTTAAACTATTATAAGGATGTACAAAATTACTTATATCGGAAATCGTTTCTTGATTATTAACATCATATACATCATTTAAACAAGTAGCATATTCTTCTTCACAATAAAAAGAAAATTCTTCCATACCACTATTGATAACAGTATAATAGATATCTAAAATATCTTGCTTATTTTTAGGCGTAAAGTTAGTTGTATTACTTATATATTTAAAATTATAATCACGATAGTATTCATTCTTTACTAAAGTTGTTGGTTTCTTTTCAGAATTGGCAAAGAATTTATTATAATAAACAAGAATATCTTCTTTATAATGAAAGGTTATGAAAAAAATACTTAAAAAGATAGCTAAACATAAAAAAATTCGTAATATCTTTTTCATATACCTCACCTAATTATATTCTATCATAAATTTTAAAAAATAATACAAAAAAAGTAACAATTTCTTATGAATTTTTGTTACTATTCTATTCCATTAACTGATTTTGTCAATCTTGATTTTAATCTTGCTGCTTTATTCTTATGAACTATATTAATATCTTGTGCTTTATCAATATTTTTGATAGTTGTATTTAGAAGTTCTTTACTTTCTTCTTTTTTACCATCTTTAACTAATTTTTCTAATTTTTTAATAGAATTTTTCATTCTTGAGTCTACTAAAATATTTTCTTCACATTTACGAGCACTTGTTAAAACTCTTTTTTTAGCACTTTTAATATTTGGCATCTTGTCACCTCTTTCTTAAAACACATATATAATAGCAAATTTTAGGTTAAAAAGTCAACAATAATAGTATTTTTTTTAAAATAATCCATACTATTTATGGTGATTTTATGCATAAAATTGATTTAGCAAAGTATAATGTACGTTCAGATTTAATTATTGAAAATAATTCTAATGAGTTTATAAAAGATACTTATCAAGAAAAGGATATTACAATAGATTATATTAAATTAGAGGAAAATAATTCTTTAAAAAAGAAAAAAGGGGATTATATAACAATTAGTTTTTCAGATATTACAGATAAAGATAATTTTCAAAATGTTTTAGAAGTTTTGATTAAAGAATTAAAAAGAATTTTAGAATTAACTAATATAAAAAAGGATGCTAAGTGTTTAATTATTGGTCTTGGAAATAGTAAATCAACGCCCGATTCGCTTGGTTATCAAACTTTAAAAAATATTATTGTTACAAGACATTTATATAAAATAGGAGAGGTTGATAAAAATTATCGTAATGTTGCTATTTTAGAACCTAATGTTTTTGGTAATACAGGTATTTCTTCTTTAGATATTATTTTAGGAACAATTAAAAGAATTAAACCAGATTTTGTAATTGCAATAGATGCTTTAGCAGCCTTAAATATTAATCGTATTCAAAAAACAATTCAAATTACTAATACAGGATTAGAACCCGGACGAGGAATTGGTAACAATCAAGGAGAAATATCTTTTAAAACTATTAAAATACCAGTTATTGCAATCGGTGTCCCAACTGTTGTTTCAAGTGCTGTTATTGTCAATGATACTTTAAATTTTTTAATGAAGAAAATAAGTTATCATAAAAATAATTATCAAAAAGATAAATTAATTCCTAAAAATAATGTTAATTATTTAAAAGAAGAAAAAGAGTTATCAAAAGAAGAAAAAGAAGAATTATTAGGTTTAGTAGGTACTTTAAATGAAGAAGAAATGAAAGAATTAATTTTTGAAGTCTTAAATCCTATTGGTTATAATTTGATTGTTACAACTAAAGAAATAGATTTTATAATCGAAAAATTAGGTAAACTTTTAGGAGAGGCTTTAAATAATACTTTACATGAAAAAAGAGAATAAAATATTAAAAATTAAGAATAAAAAAATATGCTTAAGTAATTGCAAAATTTTTAAAATATGATATTATATAAATATAAGATAAAATAGGAGATGATTAATGGATAAAAAAGTTTTGAATGTTTAAAATTATTAATATATTAAGGAGGAAAAATGAAAAAAGTATTATTTGGATTAATATGTTTGTTAGTTTTAATACCTAATGTTAAGGCTAATGAATTTGATGATTTTAAAAAAGCCGTTGTTGTTGATGATACAATTGAAATGCCTGCTATTAAACCTAAAAAAGAAATAGAGGCTTATAGATATTTCTGGACTTTTGTAGATGAAAAAGATTTAGATTATGGTATAATGATTTCTAAGATTTCCGAAGATTTTAGTGAAATTTCCCTTCAAATTTACAATAAAGATTATAGCGAAAATTTTGGAGAGGGAACTTTTAAATTAAAATGGGTTCAAGAAGACCCTAGTATAACGAAAATAATTGATAGTTATAGAGAAAAAATTGCTAAGAATGCACCTGCTTATAATTTTTCTAATGGTTCAACAGGATATTTATATGTAATGGATGATATGGCTGCTGTAAATCTTTATTTTAATGATATAGACAAATATGAACCAATAACGTATTATATTTTAACATGTTTTAGAGAATTTAAAGATTTATTTGATGATAAAAAACTTAGTTATGCTCTTTATCCTTTAATTCCAGATAGTAATGATATAATGGATCAATCATATGGTGAATTTATATTTAAATATGATGGCATCTATTATGGAATATTTGAAGGTATAGGAGGAAATGCAACAAGAGCAATTTATATACCAGATGAAACAGAGAAGACACCTGATGCTTATATAGAGGCTGCTAGTAAAAGATTAAAAGAAAGTTTTCCTGATGAAACATTCAAAATTCAAAAAGGTGGAAAATTAACTGATGAAGATTTCAATTTAGTACACGAGAAATTTGGATTAGATTATGATAAAGAATTTAATGATCCTGAAAAATTAGGTGATTATTATTATAAAATAACTAATGGTGATAAAACTTATGACTTTTTAATTGTTCGTGACTCTAGTAAATTACTTTTTGAAAAGAAAGATGAAGAAACTTCTGTAACGGTTACAACTACTTCTAATGAGGTACCTTTTGATACCGTTTTAAAAGTAGAAAAAGTTTTAGAAAAAAGTGATACTTATAAGAAAATATACAATGTTTTAAAATTTAATG
>CANRGW010000076.1 GCA_947630205.1 uncultured Bacilli bacterium | reverse complement strand
TTTTACTTCTTTTAAATCCAATGGCTCCTCATATAACTGAGGAATTAAATGAAAAATATAATTTAGGGGCTAAATGTTGTGAGTCTAAATGGCCAAAATACGATGAAGAAAAATTAATAGATGAAACTGTTACTGTAGCAATTCAAGTTAATGGTAAATTAAGAGGTACAATTGAAGTTCCAACGAATACAACGGAAGCCAAGATTGAAAAAAAGGCCTTAGAAAATGAAAATGTTAAAAAACATCTTGAGGGAAAAGAAATTGTAAAAGTTATTGTTATTAAAAATAAAATTGTAAATGTAGTTGCAAGATAAACTAAAAATGGTATTGTATATTTATCTTATTCTGTTTCTATTTCTATTTCTTCTTTAAATTTTAAATAGGTTTGAGTAGAATTTATATTTAAAAGTATACATATAGGACCAAGAGACTACTTTATTTACAAAATTCACACTTTCTTAGTGTGTTTTTTTTATATCCGATAAGTGAATAATGACTTCAAAAATTGATTGAAAAAAGTTAAATGAAAATTAATTGATAGTAACTTTACATATATAACTGTAAATGGCAAAATTGATAGAAAAAAAATAATTTTACTGTGTTATAATAATAATGGAAAGTAGGAGAAAAGATGGAAGAAAAGAAAAAGAATGTTTATTTTAAAAATGTCTTAATAGGGGTTTTGTTGTTTTTACTGGGTTTATCTTTGCTTTATATTGGCTATGATAAGTTTTTTAAAGAAAATAATCATGAAGATACGAATACAGATATAGAGAACGAAAATGAGGACGCTATTAATACAGATAATGTTTTAAAAGTTTATGGTAAAGATGGTAATATATGTAAAGAACAAAGCCGGGATTGTAATGATGTAGTTGTAACTCTTAAAGTTAATAATAAAGATGCTAGTATATTGTATATAGAAGATAAAGAGGGCTATGTTTTATATCTTGATGATAAAATTAAGATGTATGATTTAAAAACTGAAAATGTTAAAGAATTGGATATTTCTTTTCCAGAAAATTTTAATTCAAAAAATTTGAGTTTAGAATATTCAAAAAATGGTTTAATATATCGTTATTCTGATTATGCAAACGATATAAAAGAAGAATATTATTATGATTTAGAAAATGATAAAAAATTATTCAGTGGTTATAATGGACTTTATATTGTTGATGGATATGGAAGATATGTTGCAGGTACACAAGATAGTACATATTATTTATTAGATACTAAAACAGGTCAAGAGGTGATAAGTAGAAAGCCTAAGGAATATGAAAATGTAAAATTTCATGTCTATTATGACTGTTTAGAACAAGTAATTTTTTCTTCTTATTTAAGAGAATTGGTAAGTGAACCTTACGGTTATATTATTTATAATCAAGATGGTACCATTAGAAAAGAATTGGCAGATGATGAAACAATGGTAGTTGATAATTGTCAAAATGGAAACGATATTTATATTTATAAAAAAACCAAAACTTATACTTTTGATGGCAAAGAAGTAAAATAAAAAATAATTTTTAAAGTTGTGAGATAACTTGCAACTTTTTTTATCTTTTTTTCTTTTTTGTGATATACTTATTATAAGATAGGAAGTCTGGAGGTGAAAAGATGAATTATGTTGATTTACTAGAACAATATGAAGATGATCCTGTAATGAAAGCCGAAGTTCTAAAGGCTTTAGATTATATGGTTAAATATATTCATGAACACGGTTATTATATATCAGATTTTGACCCTTCTAAGATAATGCTTCAAAATGGTAAATTAACTCCTAAATCTTTTCAATCTCTTTTAAGACAAATGGAAACGGATCCAAGAGGTAAAAATATAAACATTTTACAAGAAGCAAAAATAGGTTTAATGGCTTTTAATAATATGAAATTAGATGGAAATATGAACCAAGAACATTTTAATTTTATAAGAGATAATTTAAGTAAATTTAATCAGAATGGTTTTATTCCTCCTCTTATATATGAGTATTATGAAGAAATTTTTTTAAGAAATATGATAGATTATTTGAATGATTATTTAAATAGAAAACATTTAGAAGAACTTGAAGATAAAGGAAATTCTAATGCTATTCGTAAATCTTTAGCAACTGCTGCAGGACGAGCTATGGCTGGAAATGGTAGACAATTTGTTTCAACCAATAATGAAGATGCAGCCTATGTAAGTATTTTATTTATTCCTAGTTTATTAACACTTCTTTATTTAATTGGTTTATTTGTTTATACTTTTTTCATCAAATAAAATTTTGCTTTTAAAAATAATTTGTGCTATAATTTGACTTCTGTAGAGAGGTTAAAATGGCACATATTTTTATTAAAGAAGAAGAATTTAAAAGATTAAGAAAATTACCAGAAATAGTAGATGTTCCTGGTTCGTATGGTAAATGTTATTTAATAAATCCTAAGACTTTGATAAAGATATTTTCAGAAGAAAGTCAAGGCGATATTTTATATAGTGGTTATAAATCAGATTGTATATCTTTTCCTGATACCACTTTTTATACAGATGATATAACTAAAGTTAAGGCTTATACAATGAGGTATTTTAAAGGAGCAAGTGTATATCGATGGGGATTACCTCAAGATTTAGAAATAGATAGGTTTTGGTCTGCTTATAATACTCTTTTAGAAGAAATAGAAAGATTTCCAGAAATTTTTATGTTTGGTTTAGAAAGCTATAATATTCTTTTTGATTGGTGTCTAAAAAGATTTTATTTAATAGATACTGATTTGTGGCAATTAAAAGAAAATGCAAAAGAAAAAAATGAAGATTTGTTGGCTTTTAATATGATGAATGTTATGCAACGAAGAATATTAAAGTGGTATTTTCATCCTTTAAATAAAGATAAAAATTTGTATGAACTTACGACGGAATTTGTTTCTCGTCATGATACGAGATTAGTTTTTCCTCAATTTATGAAAGAATTACAAGATAAGGTTGAAAATGAGGTTGGAAAAGTAAAGACACTTGGCGAATTAAAGTTAGCAAAAAAATAATAAAAATACTTGATTTTTAATTAAAAATATGATAATTTATATGCATAAACACCGAGTGTTTTTTTATTTTACTTAAAAAAGGAGAAAGAAAATGAAAAAAGATGTTAAGAGTAAAAAGAAAAAAGAAACAAAAGATAATTATTTTAAGCAAGTAAGAAAGGAAATGAGTTTAGTACATTTTCCTAATCGTAAAGATATGGTTAAATATAGTATAGCTACTGTTTTCTTTGTTATTTTCTTTGGAATATATTTTTATTTAATTGAACTAGCAATGGCTCTAGTAAAGAGTTTAATATAGGAGATTTATATGGAAGAAAAACAATGGTATGTCGTTAATACTTATTCAGGACATGAAAATAAAGTAAAAGAAAAATTGGAAATGCGTGCTAATTCAATGGATATGAAAGATTATATCTTTAGAATTATTGTACCAGAAGAAAAAGTAATTGAAGAAAAAAATGGCGTTGAAAAAGAAAAAATTAAAAAATTATTTCCAGGTTATATTCTTGTTGAAATGGTTATGAGTGATGAAGCATGGTTTGTTGTTCGTAATACTCCAGGTGTAACAGGATTTATTGGTTCAAGTGGTAAAGGTGCTAAACCTACTCCTTTACAACCATACGAAGTTGATAATATTTTAAATAGTATGGGTATGAATAGAATTGATATTAAAAATGATTTGGCCGTTGGTGATCAAATTAAAATCGTTGATGGACCATTCTCTGGAATGTTTGGTAAAATTGAGTCAATTGATGAAGAACAAAAGATTGTTAATGCTATTGTTGACTTGTTTGGTCAAGAAACAACTATTGAATGTGAACTAAGTCAAATTAAAAAGGCAGCCTAATATGTCAAGGGTTTCGGTTGATTATTTTGAATTAGAAAAATTAAGAAGAAATGCAATTATTGGAAGTGGCATGGAAACTATTTGCTATCAATATGATAAAGAACATGTTTTAAAACTTTTTCGGTTTTTGCTTGCAAATAGAAAAATTTATTTTGAAGGATTAACTTCTCCAAATATTGCTTTTCCAATTGATATATATGAATATAGAGAAACAGGTTTAATTCAAGGTATTCTTGCTCAAAGATTTTATGGTAATAATTTAAAAAATGGTTTTAAGGAAGAATTGGATATAAAGACTTTACTTGATGCATATAATGAAATTAGAAAAGAACTAATTAATTATTCTGATATTAAAATTATGGATATAAATTCTGAAAATGTCCTTTTTGATAAAAAAAATAAAAGTTTTCGATTAATAGAAACAACTAATTGGGTTCCAAGTTTTTTATCAACAGATGCTAATTTGAAAAAATTAGATGATTTATTAATGCAAACTATATGTTTTTATAATTTAGGGATTGATGAAAATTTCTTATTTACTAATCCTTATATCTTAGAAATTTATAATCGATGGTTCAATGGTTATGATATAAAAGATAATGAAATTTTTCCAGAATTTTTAAGTGAAATACAATCTGTTGCTCGTCATGAACTTGGAAAAGTAAAAACAATCGGTGAATTACGAAGAAAATAATTAAAATGTCTTGATTTTAAAGGAAAATCGTGATATTATCATACTGCTATATTTTATTAATATAGATTTAGTGGGAGGCAAATGTCTTAACTTAAAAAGGCGGACAAGTTAGCTATTTGGACCACTCGCGAAAAAAAACAAAAATGAAAGGATGTGTTTTTCGTGGCAAAAGAAGTTGTTAAAAAGATTAAACTTGAAATTCAAGCAGGAAAAGCAACACCAGCTCCACCAGTTGGAACGGTTTTAGGTCCTGCCGGAATTAATTTACAAGAATTTTGTACTAGATACAATGATGCAACTAAAGATAAAATGGGAGATATAGCACCAGTTGAAATTACTATTTATGATGATAGAAGTTTTGATTTTGTTGTTAAAACTCCACCTACTGCATCTTTAATTAAGAAATATGCTAAAGTACAAAAAGGTTCTGTTAAAGGACGTACACAAATTGTTGGTTCTTTAACAAAAGACCAAGTTAAAGAAATTGCTACTATTAAATTACCTGATTTAAATGCTAATGACATTGATGCAGCTATTAGAACTGTTGAAGGTACAGCACTTAATATGGGAATTGAAATAAAAGAATAAGATAATCATATAGGGTTAACCTATGTGGAAGGATAAAGTCCGCTAAAACCACTGGGAGGTAAAAAAAATGAAAAAAAGAGGAAAGAGATATAATTCTTCTTTAGAAAAAGTTGAAAAAAGTAAATTATATACTAAAGAAGAAGCAGTTAAGTTGGTAAAAGAAACTTCAAATACAAAATTTGATGGTACTATTGAAGTTGCTATGTATTTAAATCTTGATACTAAAAAAGCAGACCAACAATTAAGAGGTGCGATTGTTCTTCCTAATGGAACAGGTAAAACAAAACGTGTCTTAGTAATTGCTAAAGGAGATGCTGCTAAAGAAGCACGTGAAGCAGGAGCAGACTATGTTGGTGATATTGACATGGTTGAAAAGATTGAAAAAGAAAATTGGTTTGATTTTGATACTTTAATTGCAACTCCAGATGCTATGCCACTTCTTGGTAAGTTAGGTAGAGTTTTAGGACCAAAAGGTTTAATGCCAAATCCAAAAACAGGAACCGTTACAACTGATGTTAAAAAAGCCATCAATGATGTAAAATCAGGACGTGTTGAATATAGAACTGATAGTTTTGGTAATGTTCATGGTATTATTGGTAAATCAAGTTTTGCTGAAGATAAGTTACTTGAAAATTTAAATACATTTGTAAATGCAATATTGAAATTAAAACCAGCAACTGTTAAAGGTGATTATGTTAAAAATATTAGCATTTCATCAACAATGGGTCCTGGAATTAAAATTAATGTTAATTCATTTGACAAATAAAAAAATAATGTTATAATAGTATAAGTTTATTGATGTGGTGCCAAAGACAGTAGGTTGTTTGTAAATCCTACCGAGGACTATAAAAACTTTTGTTTAGAAAGTCCGGGCCTCGCTTGGACTTTTTACTTGCATGACATTAAATAAATTAAATACATAAAGGAGCGTGAAAAGATGGCAAATCCTAAGATATTAGAACAAAAACAACAAATTATTGATGAAATTAAAGAAACAGTAGAAAATTCTAATAGTGTTGTATTGTTCGATTATCGTGGTCTTACTGATGAAGAAATAAAGGATTTAAGAGGTAAACTTCGTGCTGTTGATAGTAAGTATAAAGTTTATAAAAATACTTTAGTTTTAAGAGCATTGCATGATTTAAATGTTGATGTTGATGAATATTTAAATGGCCCAACAGCAATTGCTTTTAGTAAAGACCAAATAGCCCCAATTAAAGTATTATCTGA
>CANRGW010000075.1 GCA_947630205.1 uncultured Bacilli bacterium | reverse complement strand
CTTGAAGAAGTTGCTGAGGGACTAATTAAAGTTAAAAGAGAAAATTAGTGTTTTAAATGCTAATTTTTTTCATTTTGCATAAAATTAAATGGTGATTTGATGAATTTAATTATTCAAAAAAGTATAAAATATAATATTCAAGATTTTTTTAATAAAGTAGTTACATTAGATTACATTAATGGTATTTCTTTAAATGTAGGTGTAACTAAAGATGAAAAAATCGTGGTTTTTAATTTATCAAGTGGCAATGAAGAATTATTAAAAGCAATTAATCATAATACTTATAATCAATTAAAAAACTTAGAAATGGTAATTTTAGAAGATATACTTTTTTATTTAAATAAAAATAATTATAAAATGAAAGTTATGTTAAATTTAATTCCCATTGAATATAAATGTGTAACGGAAGAAGAAACAAAAGCCTTATATGAAAAAGTAGATAGATATGCTAATAATCTTATAAAAATTTTTCAAGATAAAAACAATTTAAATTTATATATTCATAGTACAAGTAGAAGTTTAATAAATATACTTAAAGAAAAAAATAAAAATTTACATTTAGGTTTTGCAATTACAACAACGGATTTAAATTATATTGATGTTAATTATTTTGTTTTTTCTTATGAAATGATTAATTTAACTTTAATAAAACAAGAACTAGATTTAGGAAAAGAAATATTTTTATTTATAGGAACGGCTTATGAAATGTCATCAGTTTATGATTATTTAAGAGGGGCTAAGAAAACTAAGTTAGCCGATTTAGTATATGATAAATTATTTATAATGGGAGATTATCCAGAAATATTAAAAAAGACCTTTTTAGATTAAAGTTCCTTGATAATTTAAAGTTATAAAAAAATTAAAAGAAAAAATTTTAGTTAAAAAGTTTTTTAGAAATTATTCTTTTTCTTTTAACTCCTACTTTAAAAAAGAAAAATATTCTGTTATAATTATAAAGAAACTAGTAGGTGTTAAATATGTATTTAAAAGAAATAGAAGTAAGTGGTTTTAAATCTTTTGCTGAAAAAATAAATATTAATTTAGATAATAAAATAACTTGTATTGTTGGACCTAATGGAAGTGGGAAAAGTAATATTGTTGATGCTATTAGGTTTGTACTTGGAGAACAATCTGTTAAATCTCTAAGAGGAGATAATTTAATGTCTGATGTTATCTTTGGAGGTTCTAAAACAAGAAATCCTATGCATGTTGCAAGTGTTTCTTTAACTTTTGATAATTCTGATAATTACTTAAAAATTCCTTATACAAGTGTATCAGTTAAAAGACGTTTATATAAAACAGGTGATAATGAATATTTTTTAAATGGAGATAAATGTCGTTTAAAAGATATTTTAGATTTATTTTTAGATAGTACAGTAGGAAGAGACTCTTTTAATATAATAGGACAAGGTCAAATTGATAAAATTTTATCTAATTCTCCTTATGAAAGAAGATTAGTAATTGAAGAAGCAGCCGGTATTTTAAAATATAAAAAAAGAAGAGAAGAAGCCTTTAAAAAACTTGATAAAACCAATTTAAATCTTGATAGAGTTAATGACATTATAGGAGAAGTTGAAGGAAGAGTAGAACCTTTAAAAAGACAAAGTGAAAAAGCAAGAGAATATTTAGATACCAAAAAGAAATTAGAGCATATTGAAGTAGCCTTATTAGTATCGGAAATAAGTGAGGCTAATTTAGAATATCAAGATACAAAAGAAAAAATAAAAATAAAAAATGATAATTTAATTCGCTTAAATAAAGAGTTAAATAATCCTTTAATTGAAGAGATGAAAGTTAAAGAATTAAATCTTGAACAAAAACTGCAAGAAATGAATGATAATTTAGTAAAATTAACGAAAGAAAAAGAAGAGTTAAATTCTTCAAGATTAATTTTAAAAGAAAGAAGTAAATATGACTCTAAAGATATAAAAATTCATGAGAATATTACTTATTTAAAAGAAACTAAATTAGGACTTGAAAATAATATTAAAATTTTTGAAAAAGATATTGAAAATAAAGGATTAAAGAAAAAAAGTTTAGAAAATACTTTAAATGAGTTGTTGGATAAAACTACATCTTTAAAATTAAAAAAAGAAAATTCTTTAAAAGAGTATAATTATAAAACGAGAGAAATGTATACTTTAAATAATCAAATTGATATTTTAAAGAATAATATTTCGGAAAACGTTTATTTAAATAGTAATGTTCGGAAGATACTTGATAATCCAAGATTAACTGGTATTCATGATGCTTTACTTAATATTGTTAGTACAACGGATACTTATCAAAAAGCCTTAGATGTAACAATGAATTCAATTAAAAACTTTTTAATTGTTGATAATAGTGAAATTGCAAGAAATGTTATTGATTACTTAAAAGTTAATAATTTAGGAAGAGCAACCTTTTTACCACTTGATGTTATAAAAGCAAGAGAAATAGATACAGAGACGAAGATATTACTTGATAATTTTGAGGGTTATTTAGGAATTATGGCTGATTTTTTAGAATATGAGCCACTTTATAAAAATATTGTTTTAAATCAATGGGGAAATATTATTTTAGTTAAAGATTTAAATGTTGGTAATCAAATTAGTAAATTAATAAGGAGTAGATATCGAATTGTAACCCTTGATGGAGATATTATTCATGTTGGAGGTAGTATAACAGGAGGTTCTTTAGGTAGTATAAAAAATATTACTAATCTTAAAAATGAATTAAATGAATTAGAAATTAAGGCTAATTTAAATAAAAATATTGTTGATAATTTAGAAGTAGAAATAAATAAAATTGAAGAAGAAATTAATGATTTAGATAAAAGTATTTATGATAATCGGGCTAATTTAATTAGTGTTTTGGATGATATTAATGTTTTAAAAACGAAACTTGATACTACTAAAAAAGAATTAGATAGTAATATTGCTGAATTAAATACTTTAGATGGAACTACTTTTGAAAATGATTTAGAAGAACTTAATAAAAAATATTATGATAAATCGCTTTTATGTGAAGAAGCCGAACAAGATATTAAAAATTTACTTAAAGAAAAAGAAACTTTACAGGCTAATATTTTAGAAAAAGAAGGAATAAATAAAGTTAATCTTTTAAATAGACAAAAGGAAGAAAAAGAGTTAAATAATTTAAATATTTTGTTAAATAACTTAGATGTAAAATTAGATAATAATTTGAATATTTTAAATAGTGAATATAGTTTAACTTATGAAAAAGCCAAAGCCGAATATTATTTAGAATTAGATATTGAGAGTGCTAGAGAAGAAGTTAGTAAATATAAAAAGATTTTAAAAGAAATAGGGATGGTTAACTTAGAGTCAATTGCTGAATTTAAAGAAGTAAATGAAAGATTTAATTATTTAAGTAGTGAAAGAGATGATTTATTACATGCTAAAGACATTTTATATTCAATAATTGATGAAATGGATGAAGTTATGGAAAGTGATTTTTTAAAGACTTTTCAAGAATTGGAAATTGAATTTAAGAAAGTATTTAAAGAAATGTTTCATGGAGGAGATGCAACTTTATCTTTAACTAAACCAGATAATATTTTAGAAACAGGTGTTGAAATAACGGCTTCACCACCTGGTAAGAAGTTAAAAACAATTACCCTTTTATCAGGAGGAGAAAAAACTTTAACGGCTATTAGTTTATTGTTTGCTATTTTAAATATTAGAAGTGTACCTTTTTGTGTCTTTGATGAAGTTGAGGCTGCTCTTGATGAAGCAAATGTTGATAATTTTGGAACTTACTTAGAACATTATCAAAATAAAACCCAGTTTTTACTAATCACGCATAAGAAAAGAACAATGGAATATGCTAAAACTTTATATGGAATAACGATGCAAGAGTCAGGTGTTTCTAAACTTGTAAGTGTTAAATTAGAAGATAATTAAAGAACCTTGGGGGTTCTTTTTTAATATTTTATATAATTTATTTAGTAAAAAAATGTCAAGATAATTGTAATATTATTTCTATATGTGATAGTATAACATTTTATGGAGGGTAATATGGGAGCATTAGATATAAATTCAAAGATAGAAGCAACGAAAGAATTATGTAGTACTTTAAGAAGAGAAATTAAGGTTGAAGGTTTAGAAGGAGATAATATTTTAGCAACATTTATAGGATATTGGCTTAATAATCCACTTAATGCTTATGATTTAACGCAAAAATTTGTAATAGGTAATGATAAGATATGTAGTTTAGAAATACCTAATCAATTAAGAGACTTTTTTGATGAAAGTTTTGCTAATCGATATCAGTCTGAAATATTTTTACCTTTAGTAACTTTATTATTAAATTTATATTTAAGAATGTCTAATATGGCATTTGATATAGTTTTCGATTTAATTGAAGAATATAGAGCGATTATTAATTCTAAACCTCATAGTCAAGAATTATTGAATTATCTTTTTAATGTTGACTATGAAAATATAATTGCTAAGATTGAAGAAGATAGTTTTACAAAAAATAAATAATTTTGTAAAACTTTTTTTATGAAAGAAAATATGTCAATTTTATTAGATAAAAATATATTATTTGTCAAATAGATCTATAAAAGCAATATAAAATTAATGAGTTTGCAAAGCATTTTTTGGAAGAAATAAAGTTTCAAAATGTCAAATGCAAAAAAAATGTCGAATAAATATCAGTATACCGGGAATTGACTTGAAAAAAGGAAAAATTATGCTATCATGAAAATATAGAGTAAGGAGTGTGTTACTAAGTAATGATAAAAAATTATAAAGAAAACACGAAAAAAATCTCTAACAAAAGTGTCAAGTCATCATTTTGAAAATGTCAAGTAAGAGAGGAGGAAATTTGAAATAAATTTTACAATTATAAGAATTTAAAAAGTAAAATTAGAAGGAGAATTTATGGAAGAAATAAAGTTAGTAAAAGAAAGTGAAAAAAGAAGAAAAGTATTTATGATATTTGCAGTAATAACGGCTGTATTAATAGCAACAGTTGGTGTAACTTATGCAGCACTTTCATATCAAAGAGAAGGAGACTCTAACGAACTTATTGCTGGTGATATTTATATGCATTATAAAGGAAAAAATGCTGGAATAAGTATAGAAAATGCTTTACCATCTAAAACATATGACCCAAAAGAATATTTTGAATTTACGATTGATGGGAAAAATACTAATACAGAAAAAGATATTTATTATGAAATACTATTAGACCATGGAACTCAGCCAGAGGGAAGAACAATAAGAATAAGGGATGGTTTGTTGAAATTTCGACTAACTGAACAAATAGGAAGTGGAAAAGAAACAACAGTATTAAATGGAGCAAGTTATGAAACTTTAACAAATCAAAGAATATGGGTAAATAAAATCAATAGAAATACAACAACCGAAACAACAATAACCTATAAACTATATATGTGGATAAGTGAAGACGTAAAAGTAGGCTATGATGATGAAGGAGAAATTCAATCAAATTATACACCAGATCAATGGAATAACAGTGTATATGGAAGTATTAGAGTAAATGTCAAAGGAGATTTCATCGAAAAAGAAGCCGATGTACCACCATTAGAACCAGAAGTACCAACAACTGGAGATATGATAACAACTATATTAGGAAAAGCCTATAATAATACCAAAGAAATAGTAGCAATAAATAAAAGTGGAGATAAATGTACAGATATAGAAAGTTGTGCAGACAATATAAGAGAATACAGATATACAGGAGCCGATGTAAACAACTATATAACATTAACAGATAATAATGGAACAGAAGAGACATGGCGAATAATCGGAATATTTGAAGATGATGAAGCAGGACAATATATCAAAATAGTAAGAGATGATGTAATGCCAGCAGACAGTATGCCGGATGTATATACAGCAAGTAATCAACAAAAATATAAAATAAGAAGTTCCTCATCAGATGTATGGGCATATTGGAATAGATTAGAGCCAAGTACAAGTAGTGAGAAAAACAATTGGCCAGATGCAGGATTAAAATATTGGTTGAATGATACAGAAACATCAGATGGATACTTAACAAAATTATCAGGTGATGTAAAAAATAAACTAGTATCCGTAAAACAATATCTAGGAACAGTATCATACGATAAAAGATACGGAGGAAGTAGTAATACTTTGACAGATAATACAAAAGAAGCATACACAAACGAAAGAGCAGTAACATGTAGTGGAAATAAAGGAACGATAGATAGTTCAACAGGATTTACATTAGGAAATGAGTGCCGAGTATGGAAAGATAATGCAACAACATGGACAGGAAAGGTAAGTTTAATGTATCCAAGTGATTATGGCTATGCAGCAGACAGTAGTTATTGGACTAGTAAACCTTTAGGATATAGTAGTAATTCAAATGGACATGGAGGATATGATGAGTCAGCAGTAAAATCTAGTAACTGGATG
The DNA here is from genome assembly GCA_947630205.1 of uncultured Bacilli bacterium. Lineage (GTDB taxonomy): Bacteria > Bacillota_I > Bacilli_A > RF39 > UBA660 > RUG591. The sequence continues at coordinate 122 of CANRGW010000075.1, read as the reverse complement.
ATGAGCACAATGACAAATGCAAGTAGTAAGAGTTCATGGTTGCTTTCCCCTTCGTCTAACGGTTCTTACTATGCGGCTCACTGGAACTACGCAGGCGGCGTGTACGGAAACAACTACGTTTA
>CANRGW010000074.1 GCA_947630205.1 uncultured Bacilli bacterium | reverse complement strand
TAACTTTAGTTGATAAAAGAACTAATCTATCAAGAGATATTATAACTGAATTAGAAAGCAATTATTGTGGAATTATCGAAATATTTAATACACAAATACCAAATGCAGTTAAAGTTGCAGAGGAAATCTATCAGGGTAAAAGTATTTTTTTTATGATAAAAATAGTAAAGTTGCTGATGCATACTTCCAATTTGCAAAGGAGGTTGACAAGAATGAAAGAGAGAAAAATGTACCTACCATCAGTATATGATTTTTTTACAACTTAAGAAGAAAGAGACGCAGAGAAGTTAGAAAAAATTGTTAATATATCATTAAGAGATATTGATGATTTTCCTAAGCACCCATTTAAAATTGATGTTAATGAAGAAATGCAAGAAAATTTAAAAAAGAATTAGAAATAAAAATACTAAAAAATAAACGGATATATCTCCAAAAAAAAATCATTGACATTTATATTGAAGTATGTAAAAATTAAAATGAGGCATGGATAATATGTATTGTAAAAATTGTGGAAACAAGTTAAATGAAAATGAAAAATTTTGTCCTAATTGTGGTCATTCAGTTAATATTATAGAAAATAAAATTGTTGAATCCAAAAATATTGAACCTAAAAAAAAATATAGTAAAAATATAATTAATCTAATATTAAGTACTGTCTGTATTTGGTATGCTCTTTTAGTAGCATTTATTATTTATGTTATGCCATATACTGTTGAATTTTTATCATATGCATTTTTAGTAATACTAACTTTTGGATTAATTATAACAAGTGAAGGATTTAGTGGCTTTCAAAAATTTATAAGTGATAAGATACCATCTAAAATAAGTTCTAGTTATATTGTTGAAATAGTAGCTTTATTAATTTTAGCTTTGATATTTTTTTTAATTTATTTTTTAAGAAGAAAAAATATTGAAAAAGGTTATATTCAAGATAAATTAGTTCCTCCAAAAAAAATAATATTTAATTCTATATTATTTTCATTGATAATAATATTTAGTTTTTCGTTTGTATTTGAATTAATAAGATCTAAAGAAACAGATGAGAAAACTATTAAATTAAATGATATTCAAATGACATATGATAAAAATATATGGGAAAAGGATAAAGATAAAGAAACTGAAAATCCAAAAGTTATAATTCATGATAATAGTAGTATTACATTAAGCGTTTCAAAATCTTATCAAACTTTAAATACTATTAATTGAAAATATATATGAATATGGAAAATTTTTAGATTGTTCCAATTATCCAAAATGCAATTATACAAGGAAATAAAGATATACAGTTTTTGTATATTTTTTTAGTTTCTATAAATTTAAATATTTATAAATTATTAATAACAAATTAAATGATTATAAGAAAATACCAAGCAAATTGTTCATTCAAAACCGGAAGTAAACCTTTAGTATGTTTTAAAATTATTATATAACTGCTATCATTTTTTTGAAAGGAGAAAAAATATGGACCAAGAAAAAATTGGCAAATTTATTGCAAATGCTCGCAAAAGCCAAAACCTAACTCAAGAGCAATTGGCAGAAAAACTAGGTATTACCAAAAATGCAGTAAGTAAATGGGAACGTGGTTTATCTTTAATGGATATGTCTTTACTTAAACCACTTAGTGAAATATTAGAAGTAAGTGTTAATGATATACTTGCCGGTGAATTTATTGAAAATAAGGATATAGAAAAAAAGAGCGAAGAAAACATCATCAAATTAACAGAATTAGTAACTTTAAAATCGATGAAATACGGTATTATCGGTATGGCTATATTTTCCATAATCTTAATATTTATTTCATTTTTCAAAGATAAATCAATGGCATCCATTGTTAGTTTGCTATGTGCCTACAATTCAATAACTTTTTTAAGTCGTTACAAAATAAAAAAAGATAGAACAGATTTAATTACTGGTATCATGTTCATTATTGGTGTTCTTTGCAATACAATTACTTTTATAATATCTTAAGAATAAAATTTTTGTTCATCATGATTTTCTATCAAAAAGTTCTCTCAAAATTATCACCCCTCTCATCTTTCACATATAACAATTTTCTTTTTTTAAAATTTATAAAAATTTTTATTTTAGTAACTTAGTTGTAACTTTAAATGTAATATAATTGTACAAAGAGAGGAGATTTTCAATATGGAAATATTAAAAGTCGATAATTTAACAAAGATTTATGGAAAAGATACAACTAAAGTAATTGCCTTAGATAATGTTTCTTTTTCGGTAGAAAAAGGAGAATTTGTTGCTATTGTGGGAGCAAGTGGAAGTGGAAAATCAACACTTTTACATTTAATTGGAGGAGTTGATCGCCCAACATCAGGTAAAGTTTACATTGATGGAAAAGATATTTATAATTTTGATGATGATAAACTTGCAATATTTAGAAGAAGACAAATTGGATTAATTTATCAATTTTATAATTTAATACCTATTTTGAATGTTGAAGAAAACATTACCTTACCTCTAGCTTTAGATAATCGTAAAGTAGATAAAGAAGTATTAAACGATTTGTTGAATTTATTAGGTTTACAAAATAGAAAAAATCATCTTCCCAGTGAGTTATCGGGAGGTCAACAGCAAAGAACCAGTATAGGCCGAGCCTTAATTACAAATCCGGCTTTAATACTGGCCGATGAACCTACAGGAAACTTAGATTCCAAAGCAAGCGATGAAATAGTTGCATTACTAAAAAAATCTAATAAAGAGTTAAACCAAACAATTATTATGATTACTCATAATATGGAAATAGCCAAATTTGCTGATAGAATAATTAAAATAGAAGATGGCAAAATTGTTCCGGAGGTAAACTCGTGAATTTACTTAACAAATTAACAATTAAAAACTTAAAATTAAACAAAAAAAGAACAATTGTAACTATTATAGGAATAATATTATCTAGTGCTTTAATTACAGCGGTTGCTTCTATGTATTCAAGCGGAATAAAATCTTTAATTAAATATGAAACTAGAGAGAAAGGAAATTTTCATGTTGCTTATTATGATGTTCCCGTAGAAAATATAGATGTTTTTAAAAACAACAGAGAAATAGAAAAACTTAATTTATCTAAAAATATTGGTTATGCAAAAATTGCTTCAAAAAATGATTATAAACCTTATGCTTTTATAAAAGCCTTTTCTAAAAGTTCTTTAGAAAATTTATCTATAAAGTTAGTTCAGGGAAGATTACCAGAAAATAGTAATGAAATTATCATTCCAACCCATTTAAAAACGAATGGAAGGTTAGTTTTGAAAATTGGAGATACTATTACTCTTGATGTTGGTAAAAGAACTGACAAAGACGGAATAGAGTTAAAACAAAATAATCCATTTCAACCGAGTGATACTTTGGAAGAAAATAAATATTCTAACATAGGTGAAAATGTTACATCTTCTAAAACTTATAAAATTGTTGGGATTATTGAAAGACCAGCAAGTAATATCGAAAGTTATTCTGCTCCTGGTTACACCTTTATAACTTATCTTGATGAAGAAAATTTATCTGGATATGTTGATATTTATGCAAGATATACTAAAGATGGAACAAAAAATGCTTATGAACTTACTGCCAATATAATAGGAGTAGATGAAGATATATTTGTTAAAGCCAATACCAAAGGTAATATTTCTTATGAGAATTATATGGAAGAAATGAAAAAAGCAAAATATGATATTTCTATTAATAACTACTTAATTGGTTTAGAAATTAATCCGATTGGTAGTAGTCAAATAGTTGGATTAGGTGCAGTACTATGTATTGTTATAATGGTTATTATTTTTACCTCAGTCTTTTGTATAAAAAATAGTTTTGATATTTCTATTACAGAGAAAATAAAACAATATGGCATGCTTCGAAGTATTGGAGCAACCAAAAAACAAATAAAGAAAAATGTTTTTTATGAAGCAACTGTATTAGGTCTTATTGGTATTCCTTTAGGTATATTATTTGGTTTTCTTGCATCATTTATTTTGGTATTAATTAGTAATTATTATTTTAGTTCTATAACAGGAGGGGCAATTGAACTGCAATTTAATTTTTCTATGATATCTATATTAGTATCTATTTTACTTGGGACTGTAACGATTTATTTTTCAGCCTTTAGAAGTGCCCATAGAGCCTCAAAAGTTTCTCCAATCGATTCTATAAGAAATAGTGCAGGTATTAAAATCAATAGAAAAAAATTAAAATCATCTAAAATTATCAAGAAGATATTTGGTATAGGTGGAGAAATTTCATATAAAAATTTAAAACGAAATAAAAAGAAATACAGAACAACCGTTATTTCTATCATTACGTCAGTATTTGTTTTTATAGGCTTATCAGGATTTATGAATATGGCTTATAGTGATGCAAGAGAAGAATTGGATTACTTGGAATATAATCTTGCTCTTACGAGTAATAATATTACAGATGAAAACTTAAATAATTTTATCAATACAACTACTTTTGATAATATTGAAAATTCGTCAATTATTAGACATGTTGAATTTGTTTTTCAAAATCCTAAATATAGTAAAGAATACCTCAACTGGAATAATATTAAAAATTTAGAAGAAGTAAAACAAAAAGAATATATTCAAATATATGCTCTAGGAAATACACAATATCAGAAATATATTAAACAATTAGGAATAGATTATGAAAACATTAAAAATAAAGCAATTCTTTATGATTATCATGAGAATTTAAAGAAATATGATGCCAAAGGAAATATTGTTAAACAAGAAAATCTTAAAATATTAGATTATAATATCAATGATAAAATAAAAGGTAATTTAGAAAATGGTCAAGATTATACTTTTGAAATAGGTGCTATTTCTAAAAAATTACCTTTTGGATTACAAAGTATACCCGGTGAAATGTTATTTGTAAGTGATGAATTATTTGAGAAAATCGCTAATACTTCAAGATTACAAATATTTTATAAATCAAATAATGCTTCTCTGCTTCAAGATGAGATAGATGACGCTTTAGAAGAAGAAATTTATAGTTTAAATAATTCAGAAGAAAATGTAAAAATTATGGAAAATCTCCTTACATTAGTTGGAATATTCTTATATGGTTTTATTATCGTTGTATCTTTAATAGGTATTACAAATATATTTAACACTATTACAACGAATATGGAATTAAGAAGACAAGAATTTGCTATGTTAAAATCAATTGGAATGACCAAAAAAGAGTTTAATAAAATGATAAGATTAGAAAGTATTTTTATAGGATGTAAAGCATTACTTATAGGAATTTCTCTTGGTGTAGGTATTTCTTATTTGATATATATAAAATTTAATGAAGTAAATTATAATTTTCCAATAGTAGCAATTTTAATTAGCATTTTTACAGTTTTTATCCTTATAATTTTAATAATGAAATATTCAATGAGTAAAATAAATAAGCAAAATATAATTGAAACAATTAGAAATGAGAACATTTAGTTAAAGGAGGCAATGCCTCCTTTAAAATATGATATAATTATAATTAGAAAGGAACAATAATATGAATGTTTTATTAGTAGAAGATAATATATCAATTATCAAAGGTCTTGCTTATTCTTTTGAAAAAAATAATCTTCATTTAATAACTAAAACTAATATAAAAGAAACAAAAGAATATTTAGAGAATAATAAAAACATTGATTTAATCATTCTTGATATAACTTTGCCTGATGGAAATGGTTTTGATTTATATGAAAATATTCTTAAAGATTTAAAGATACCAACTATTTTTTTAACGGCAAAAGATGAAGAAGATGATATTGTTAAAGGTTTAGAAGTAGGAGCAGAAGACTACATAACCAAACCATTTAGTACGAGAGAATTACAAGCAAGAGTAAATAAAGTATTGTTGCGTTCCAAGAAGAAAAGTTTAATAAAAGTTAAAGATATAACCTTTAATTTAGATAAAGCAATATTATATAAAAAAGAAAAACCAATTGAATTGACAGCTATGGAATTGAATTTGGTAAATTTACTTTTTAATAATTTAGGAAAAGTTGTAAATAGAAATGTTATTCTTGATAAAATATGGGAATGGACCGGAAATTATGTTGATGATCATACAATTACTGTATATTTAAAAAGAATAAGAGAGAAAATAGGAACAGATATTATTCAAACGGTAAAGGGAATAGGTTATAGAATAGATGAAGAATAAAATTGAATTAAAAAAATGTTTATTTAAAGTTTTAATTTTTTCGATTTGTTTATTATTATTGTTCCTAGTAATAAATATATATGAGTATCAAATATATACTAGTAATTTTAATAATAAAATTAATAATATTGTTGATGCTATAGAAAGAAAATATCCCGATTTAACAGAAAAAGAAATTGTTGAAATTTTAAATAGTAAAGGTTCTAATAAATCTGAAATATTAAAAAAATATGGTATTAGTTTAAGAAATAAATCAATAGTATTAGAAAACGATAAAAAGTATCATGAATTTTTAATTTTTAATTTGTGTATATTAGCATTAGGAATTTCTTTTTTAATTTTTCTGTTTATAATATATATCAAAAGAAGAGATAAAGAAATTAAAGATATTACTCAATATATTGAAGCCTTAAATAAGAAAAATTATAGTTTAAAAATAGACTCTAATTCTGAAGATGAACTT
>CANRGW010000073.1 GCA_947630205.1 uncultured Bacilli bacterium | reverse complement strand
TCATTTCTGAATTTATACCAATTTTTTATTATATCAAAATTAATACATGTATCTTTAAATCTTCTAAAAGCATCACATCTATTAATAGAAATTTGCAATTGATTGTAGAACCTAATATCTTCTATAGTCTCTATAAACTCTTCCATCATGCCATATTCGTCAATATAATATTTAGTAGGTAGTCCTATACAATTATCATATATTTCTTATTTTTCATCTTCGGGTAGTGTGCATAGTATATATACAAAACTACCTATTTTTCTTTTATTTATTTATATTTTTATATATTTTTTCTTTTACCCCTCTTTTTTGAAGTAAGTTTTATATAGAATTTGCTGTTTTTATCTATCAAAAAATGACATATACCTGTATAATGATTATCGTCAAATAATAAAAAGAGGTATATGTCATATCTAAAATTATATCAATAATCATTAAATTTTTAAATAGTATTAATAAAATTATTTGGAAAATTATTATTTTTCTTTCCAAATTTATTAAAGTTGATGAAATTAATCATCTTGATGATAAACCTGATGATATTAAATATCGTAATGTTGAAGATCCTGCTATTATTAAACCTTTTGTTAAGATTGAACACAAGGACTGGAAGTAACTTGTTAAAGACAATAATATTAAATCGATTAAACGCAGAAATGGTAAAGATATTCTGATGCTAAGCATCAACAACAATTCGATATCCATTATTATTCATTCATATTCATCATAATTTAGTCTATGTATTTACCTAATTTATGTTTCAATTATCTTTCCCATAAACTCTCATATTCTAAGTTCTAAAAATAGTATTATTTTTGATACTTTTTAAAAGTTTAATTTTATTACTTTAATTATTAATTTTTTTTAAATATTACTTTTCATCATGAATTATATCTTGTAAAAATCTTGTTAAACTCATATCTTCATCATCTTCTAAAACTTGCCAATTACATTTACCATTTGAATCAAATATTGGTACTAATTCTATATCCCCATCATCATTAACTATCTCAAAATTTTTTTCAACAATTCCAAGACACAAACTATAGTCAAAATTTAAAATTCTCTCCCACATAGATATATTAGAATTTTTGTAATTAATTTTATAAAAACGATTAAAGTTATTATTTCTTATAGCTAAAATTACAGCGTAAATATGTTTACAATAAAATTCACAGGGACATGAACAATATACTTGCATTTTTTTATTTTTTTCATCGTTTTTAATTACAACTAAATATTTTTCGGTTCCCTCAACAATGGCAAAATACCTATCATCTTCTATTTTCTCTAAAAATTTAACCTTATTCTCTTCATAATACTTTTTTCCACGTTCTATAATTGGAAAAGCAAATATTTTATTTATATCATCATGAAATAAATCAAAAGAAAATTCTTTTTTGCATTCATATCTAGTAACATCATTTTCCAATTCAGCATGAAGTTCAATTAAAAATCCTTGTAATTTTCTAGGTAAATTACTAAAGATAATAATAAATATATCCGATAAAAATGCAAGTTTTTTGGGAATGTATTTGTAAAATTTATATGTGTATTCTTTATCATTATCAAAACATGATAATATAACTATTCCCTCTTTAACTTCATAATCATAAAATACTTCTGGTTCTTTATATTTCATATCAAGAATTTTAAAAATAGTCGTTACTATTTCTTCTGATATCCATTCAAAACTAATACTTTTTTCAATATAATTAATATCTAAATCGTCTAGATCAAACCAACTTAAACGATATGTTTTAATTTTCCTAAAATAATCTAATCTTATATAAAGGTTATAATTATTATATAAAATAAGTTGTAATTCCAATATTAAGCGACTTTTTCTATAATATTTTCTTATACTAGCAATTTTCTTATTTATAAGATTATCTTTAAAACTCTTTCTCATAAAACCTTCCTATTTAACTATTTTATATTTTTACTTTTATTCAATATAACATGTATAAAAGATTTTGTCATTATCAAAAGATAATTTTGACTTATATTATGCAATTTTATTTTGCTTCCGTTTTTCAATATTATCGAATTGCTCTTTTAACAGACAAAAACTCTGTCAAATATAATACAGAGTTATTTTTTCACTTATTAACAATTACTATTTTATATATTCCATTTTTTCTAAAGCATATTTAGCAAAAGGTGACAATTCGTCTACACATAAATTCTCAATCAAATACCAATTAGCACCAGCTGAATCTAACCCATCGGCCTCCTCTTTCAAGTTAATCTCTTCAGTTTCAACGATATATAAAATACCTATATGGTGTAAATCTTCAAATAAATCTTTTTTCATTTCCCATTTTATGTTTATAGCTGTAACATCAAATAAACTATATTTACTTATACTAATTCCTAATTCTTCCTTTATTTCCCTTGCTAATGTCTCATTTGGAAGTTCAAAATGTTCTATTCCTCCGCCAGGTAAATCTAGTTTTCCTTTATACCCTCCATTAGCCTTTTTGATTAAAGCAATTTTACAATCCTTTATAATAATTCCATATGAACCTACATATGTTTTTACAATTGATTTCACTCTATTTTTCTCCATTAAATTAACTTTTATTTTAAAATTTTTTTTAATGTTACTTTATTTTATTAAGTTTTATATAAAACTATTCTCCTATTAATAACTATATAACTATATAACTATATAACTATTTATTTTCCCCTTGATTACTTTGACCTAAAATTTTAACTCCACCATTAGCCTCAACTGTTTTAGTTGCCAATTCTTTTAATTCTAAGTAAGCCTTATCCATTTTTTCCTGTAAACTTGCATTTAAATTAGAGGCTTTTTCAATTTCAAGATTTAAAGATTCAATCTTATCATTTTGCCTATCAATAGTATTTTGATAATCCTTTTTAAGCAATTCAATTTGATACTTATGTTCTTTTTCAAGTTCATTTGTAATTTCCTTTTTACCTTTTTCATATTCTTTGGTTAATAAATTAGGAATATCCGCAACTTTCGTTTCTAGTTCTTTTATATATTTTTCTTGTTCTTTAGCATCACTCAACAATTTTTTAGCTTCAGTTTCCATTTCCTGTAAAGTTGTTTCACGAATCTTTTTTTCATCGTCCCACTTATTTTTATCAAGTTCTCTTTCTCTTTTTATTTTATAATCATATTCTTCATTTTCTCTTTCACGTTCCACTTTTAAACTCTTAATTTTTAATTCATATTCTTTAGTAAGTTCATTTGATTTCTGATTAAATTCTTCTTTTAAATTTTTAATTTCATCTTCAACTCTTTGTGTTTCTTTTTGTTTTTTTAAATTAAGTTCAGCTATTAAATCTTTACTAGTATTTACAACTAAAGTTAAATTACTAAGTTCTTCTTCAATACCATATAAATTTTTTAATTTTTCTTCCTCGGCTGTAATAGCAAGTTCTAAATTTTTAAATTTATTAATTAAATCCACCGAAAAAATATTATCTTCAACATTTTTTTTCGTTTCTTTAACTGCTTCCACAACCTTTCGATCTTTTTCTTCTTGAATTGGATTAGATTTAACCTTAGCATTATTTTTCTCTCTTAATAAAGCCTCATTTAAAGCATCTAAAATCTCCTGTTTAGTGTTTTTTAAAGTTATTTCATCTTTTTTCATATACTACCTCCTTCAAAGATTGAATTATAATTATAATAACATAGTATAAAGAAAAAAAGAATATCTTTTGCTACAAATTTACGTCTAATTTTTATTTAACATAATAAAAATACTTTTATTAAAAAAGTATCTTACAAACTCATTATTAAATTATATAATAGCTACAACTAATTATATTTAGCGTTATTTTTTTAAATACTACTTTTTATTTTCATCTTTTATTATATGAACAACAAGTTTTCCAATATTCGTTCCCAAATTATTTTTTAATCTATGAACATTTTCTTCATAATTTTTTTCTCTTAATATTGCATCATGTATATTTTTTTCAAATGGTTCAAATGAAAATCTTGTTTTTGTATATTTACAAATGTCATGTAATCTTTTTTCAAGATATCTTCGAGAATTATTAATTTTTGGATTTTCTAGCATTTTTTGATTATCTTCATACTCAATTTCTTTAAAATGCAGTAATAGCCAAAATTCAAAATTAGGATTACTAACATATAAATTAACTTTATTCTCATCACAAAATTTTATTACTTCATCATACTGTTTTTCAGTAAAACTATCTTTATCACGATCTATTACCATATTTAACGAATCTGTAGTTGGTGAATAAGTAACATCTTGCGCAACAAAGTATAAAGAAAAATGAGAAACTAAATCTTTATAAACATCACTTTTAAATAAATGCATAAACAAATTTTCTAATTCATCATAAGGTATTTTATAATCATTTGAATTATAAATTTTATCCAATTCGTCATTTATTATATTTAAATCTATTTTATTAGGATTCTCATGATCCCAATTTGAAATTTTATTTTTTAACTCTGCAACAGAAACTTCTGAATCTCCATTGTTTAAGAATTCCTGTAGTAATTTTATCAAATATGTTGGATTGCTATTTCCTAAATTAGCATAATCTCTTAATATATTAATAATTGTTACATTTTCTGATATAATTGATTGATTTAATTTTTCAAAATATCTAGGTTCTGTAGTTTGTCCTTCAGAAGCAATAAAATATTTTGCTCTATAACTCTTTTCTTCTGATAATCTTTCTGGTGCAAATGGTTCTTTAATTCTCATAATCAGTATTTATAGTGGCTATTGCACCAAATCTACCTTCCATATATGCTTTATCAATCTTTCTATCAAATCTTGCAACATCTTTAAATTCCTCTAATGAATATATTTTCGAATCTCCATTTTCTGATTTTTCAGCAAACCAAATTTCATCTCTTCTTACTAAATCAAAATCTAAAGTTTTTAACTCATGCGTTGTAATTATCAATTGATTAGTAGTATTTGCTTTTAAAAATATTTTTAATAATCCATCAACCAAAATTGGATGTAAACTACTATCTAATTCATCTATTAAAAACAATTTATTTTTTGAAAGTAAAATATCAATTAATTCAAGTATTCTAATCGTTCCATCAGATTCTTCATATGTTCCAAAAGAACTATCACTATTTTTATGTTTAAATTTTAAGGTATTTACATCATACCTTCCATCTGAAAGTTTTTTTATTGTATATAAATCATTTTCAATTCTTAAAGTACAACTAATTTTATTAAATCTTGATGTCATTAAATCTATATCATGCATTAAATCTACATAAACATTATCTGGTAATTTTGCTTGAATATTTTTTATATCTGTCTGTTCATTACCAATATCAGTTATATTAATGTCTAATGCTTCTAGTATTTTAAGTATCTTTTCTTTTCTTTTATAATAATCAATATCAAATAATTTATGAGTTTGTGGTTTAACAATAATCATATCAAACATTAAAAATCTGTATACACTAAGAATATCATCAAAAAACTCATCATCATTTTTAGACATTGAAATTCTTCTTATTATTTCCTTTAAAAATAATTCGGATCTGTTGCTTTTCATCTCCACTAGACAATTTGAAAATATACTATTGGTTTTTTTATAGCCAGTATTACTTAAATTTCTTTTTAAATCACGCTCAAAAATAATTTTTTCAGTGTTTTTAGTCATATCAATAAGCCATTCAGATATAATTTCTTTTTTTGAAATATTAATTTCAAATCCATATGAATACATTTTATCATTTAAAGCGATTTCATATTCAAAATATGAATCTTCATCTTTTAAGATTTCTGAACCTCTATAATATAAATTATTTATTAAAGCTCCAATTCCCTTACTCATAATAGTTTGTACCATGCTTAATGCCAAAATAAAATTTGATTTTCCAGAACCATTAGCACCAAACATTCCAGAGAATTTTAATACTTTATGCTTTCCAATTTCCATAATATGACTATCATTATTTCTAACTTTACCTGCTAGTAGAGAAAAATGTTGTAAATCTTTAAAAGACCTAAAATTTTTCACCTTAAAACCAATTAACATCTATATTCCTCCTATACTATTCTATTACATTATATTATAATTTTTCTCATTTGTGAAGACTATTATACATATTTTTTTGCATTTTTCAAGCGTTTTATGTGATTTTTTCGTATTTTGTTGCCATTTTTGATTGACTTGCATAAATATCTATAAATAATTTGAAATTATCTTCTTTAATTCATCAGAACAATAAATATTTATATTTTTTTGCCTTTCATCTTCACTTATAACATGACTATTGTTTTTAAACATTTCTTTTAATTTTTTATAATCTCCATTAATACTATCATGACTAGCAACTATCATATCCATTTTAGATACATTAGTAAGATCTAAATATATACCATTTATTTTGGTAAGTGATTCTACAAATATTCTTTATTACCTTCACGAAAAGGATGTAAAGCTTAATATCAGCAAATAATTCTACTAACTTATCTAATGTTGTTTCCTTATCATAACCTATAAAATATTTTTCTTTTTTTAATTTATTAAATACATCATTACCAAATAACTCTATATGTTCTGTTAAACAAAATAAATCTTGTTTAGCAATATTACAATTTCTTATATTTCCAGCCCATCTATAAACATCTTGAAACAAGTATTTATGAATATCTTTTAAATAT
>CANRGW010000072.1 GCA_947630205.1 uncultured Bacilli bacterium | reverse complement strand
CAGATGTATATACAGCAAGTAATAAACAACAATATAAAATAAAAGGTTCAAAAGATGGATATTGGAATAGATTAGAGCCAAGTACAAGTAAAGAGAAGGGGAATTGGCCAGATGCTGGATTGCAATATTGGTTGAATGATACAGATACACCAGACGGATACTTGACAAAATTATCAAGTGATGTGAAAGGTAAACTAGTATCCGTAACACAATATCTAGGGGCAGTATCCTTAGATAAAAGATACGGAGGAAGTAGTTATAGTTTGACAGATACACCAAAAGAAGCATATACAAATGAAAGAGCGGTAACGTGTAATGACGATAAAGGAACAATAGAAAGTGTCGCTGGTTTTACTTTAGGAAATGCGTGTCGAGTATGGAAAGATAATGCAACAACATGGACAGGAAAGGTAAGTTTAATGTATCCAAGTGACTATGGCTATGCAGCAGACAGTAGTTATTGGAATAGTAAGTCATTAGGATATAGTGGCAATACAAATGGACATGGCGGATATGACGAAGAAGAAGTAAAATCTAGTAACTGGATGATGAGTACAATGACAAATACAAGTAGTAAAGCCTCATGGTTTCTTTCCCCGCCGTCTAATGACGGTTATCGTGCGGCTTACTGGAGCGTTAATGGCCATGTGTACAACGATTACGTTTATATCAACTGCCTCGGCGTTCGCCCAGTTCTTAATCTTTCTTCATCAACAAATTGGATTTCAGGAGATGGAACCAAAGAAAATCCTTACAAAATCATTGCTGACTAAAAAGAAAATGTTCGCTTGTGAACATTTTTACTTTACATCAAAAATGTCATTATAAAAAAAATAAAAAAAGTTTTAAAAAATATGTTGACAATTGTCTCTGAGTATGATAAATTATAATTGCTTAGTAAAGATAACATATCTAAGTACATTGCTATTGACTATAATATTATTCGTTAAGGATATATATTATAGATATGGACTCAATATTTATTCTTTTTAGAATTTATATTTTAGTCTTATGGTTGATTGATTTCAACCTTTATAGTTTTTTAACTATTTGGAATAATTAATTTTATTCTTTTGATTACCTAGTGGGTAATAAGTATTATTTATTAATACTTTATGGCAATTACTTAATTCAATGTTATAAGGTAAGAAAAATTATAGAAATATAATCATTATCGCCACTAAGCAGGACAATTGTTTTGAGAGGAGAAACTCAAGGATAAGTAGTTGTAGTAAATACTGATAATATTTATGAAAATGTTTATATTATTTAAAAAATAATATAAATTGTACAACTTTTTCTAAACTCGGAATGAATAGTTTTATCAGAACTATTTATTTTTTTATGGTTTTAAACATATACTTGATTGGTGGTATATGTTTTTTAATATAATAAGTATTTTTAAAGAATTGTTTTTCTTTACAGGAAGTTATTCTAATAATTTATTTCCTGAACCTTTAAGTAAAGAAGAGGAAGAACAATGTCTTATTGAAATGGAAAATGGTTCTGTTGAAGCTCGTAGTAAATTAATAGAACATAATTTAAGATTAGTAGCGCATATTGTTAAGAAATTTGAACATGATGTATCTTTTCAAGATGATTTAATTAGTATTGGTACAATAGGTCTTATTAAAGGAATTGATACTTATTCAAGAAACAAAAATGTTCGGTTAACAACATATTCAGCTAGATGCATTCAAAATGAAATTTTAATGTATTATAGAAGTAATAATAAATATAGTAAAAATATTTCTATAAATGAAGGAATAGGTTTTGATAAAGATGGAAATGAAATTACAATTGTGGATATTTTAAAATCTGATAAACCGGATTTTGCTCTTGATTTATATCAAAAAGAAAATATTAAATTATTAAGTGAATATGTAAAAGTTTTAACTAAAAGAGAAAAAGAAATAATAGCTTATCGATATGGTCTTGATAATCATGATGAATTAACACAAAAAGAGATTGCTAAAAAATTACATATTTCAAGAAGTTATGTATCGAGAATTGAAAAAAGAGCTTTAACTAAAATGTTAAAAGAATTTATTATAAATAAAAAAGATTAGTATAATTTCTTTAATTTTAATTATATTATTAAGGGAGGATACTATGTTTGAAGATATATTAGATAATGATACTTATATGAAATGTGATATTTATGAAGAAGATGATAAATATCATATTGAAATTGATTTACCGGGTTTTAAAAGAGAACATTTAAATATGGAATTTAATCATGGATATTTAACGGTTTTAGCAAGTAAGAAAAACGAAGACACTACTAATAATAAAAATTATATAAAAAGAGAAAGAACGTATGGTGTTTATAAAAGGGATTTTTATGTTGGTAATGTTGATTATAGTAAAATAAATGCTAAATATAAAGATGGTGTTTTAATCATTGATGTTATGAAAAGTGATGATAATAAAGATAAAAAAACTATTGAAATAAAATAGTTTTTTTTATATAATTATCT
The DNA here is from genome assembly GCA_947630205.1 of uncultured Bacilli bacterium. Classification (GTDB taxonomy): domain Bacteria; phylum Bacillota_I; class Bacilli_A; order RF39; family UBA660; genus RUG591. Next base: position 4,215 of record CANRGW010000072.1, on the reverse strand, counting down.
TAGTTAAGGCTAAAAAAGTTGACATTTTATTCAATTTATGATATAATTCTGTCGATTTAAAAGGAGTGAGGTTAGATGCCAGGAAAATATGCTTATGAAAATCCACATTTAAATTTATTAAGAGATGGGATATCAAGCGTTTTAAAAATTGTAGGTGAGAGAAAAGGATTAACAGATTTAGATTATGAAAAATACAAAGCTCTTACTGATGACAAAAAACATGAGATTGATACTGAAATAGAAAATGAAATGAATAATTATCAAGATGAAAGTAAACGCGATACGATGGATATAAGAATTAGAAGTGCTTTATCTTCAATTGCTAATAGTGCAATGATTAATGATAAAGATAAACCAAAGGATGTTGAAGGATTTTGGAATTTTGTTAAGGAAATAGATTTACCTGTTAAAAAAGAAAAAGATGAACCTGATAAGGATGGAAAAGGAGCGACTGATGGAAGTGGTTCAAAACCAACAGATAGTCCAAAACCAGCAAGTGAAAAGGAGTCAACAGAAAAAGACGACAAAGATAAAATAGGTGCACCTGTTGGAAGTGGTTCAGTTTCAGAACGCCCTCCTTTAGTTGCTTCAATTAGTGATGGTGGAAAACATGAAGAAAGAGTATTCCCGGGTTATGATAAAAAATTAACGTTTTTTAAAGCAATAGGTAAAGCATATAAAGAAAGAAGAATGGCTACCGATTCGTATGTTTTAGGAGCTTTAAGTGGTTTACGTGCAGCATTTTGTAAGGCTGGTCCAGCTGTTTCTGTTGCTATGTTGCTTGCAGCAGCTGTTCCAGGAGGATTTTTCTTAGCTAGTGGTACACCTTATTTTGCTCAACTAGCTATTAATGTTTTAGGAACACTTGGAGGATTACATTTTGCTGGAACTGTTTGGCAAAAATTAGAAGATGGTAAAGTTAATCATGGATTAGTTGGAAATATAAAAAAATTATTTAAAAAGAAGGAAAAAACTACAACTAAATCTGAGAGAAAACATGCTAAATCTTTAGGTGAAGCTCCAAAGACTATAACGGATGGTAAAATAGATGGTAAAGAAGCAACTAAAACTGTTACTACTGCACCAGCAGCACCAAAACTAGGAGATCCTAAAAGTGGCCCTGCAGCTTCTGAAGGTGATAAACCAAAAGTTGAAGAACCTCCAGTAGCACCTGTTCCTAGTGAAAAAAAGGAAAATAAAGAGTTAAGTTATTCAGAATTATCTGAAATTATCGAAAATTTAGAAAATGAAAGCAAGCGTATTTCTGAGGCTGAGAGTAAAGGAATACCACTTACTTTTGCTGAAAAAGAAAAATTAAAAAATATTGAATTAGGCTTAAGGCAATTGGAAGATAAAAGACGTAGATTAATACCAGTTGATAATATGGATATAACTTCTTTAGCAGAAGCTTTAGAAGAAGAAGAAGCATCATTAGAATTTTGGAAAGATCAAGATGAGAGAGAAGATGCATTAAGAGCAACACTTGAACGTATAAAGGAATTGAAAATTAAAATACATAGCTTTAGTAATACAGAGACTCTTGCTGAATTGGCTTTAACTCAGGTTAAAAAATCAGAAGAAGCAGAGAAAAGAAGGGAAAAATATCCAGATATTGCTTCTCGTCTTGATGCTGAAAATGAATTTTTAAAAGAATTGTTGCTAAGAAACAATAATACAGAAGTCTTAAGTAGTCTTAGGAGAGGTGATGATCCTTTTCCATCCGATTTTGATGCAGATGATTTAGATGGTATATCTGAGAGCAGCATAGAATTTAATCTTAATTTACCAACACCAATTAATGATGATATTCGTTTGCAAGAATTAGAAGCTGGAAAAAGATTAGCAAGACTTGCTAGAGAAGTGGAATTAATTGAAAGATATGATGAAGAGATAGAAGAAATAGAAAAAAGAAAAAAAGCTGGGGTATCTTCAAGTGTAGAAGATTATGCTAGAAGAAGAATTGCTGAATTATTACAAGCTGAAAAAACTGTAATTGAGCAAGCAGAGAAAAAGAAAAAAAGCATATCTGATGATGACAAAAAAGCAAAAGCCGCAATTGAAGGAAAGGCAAAAGAATTAGTAGCAAACTTTGATGCTGAAATTTCTATTCTTCGTAGAAAATATTCTAAGACTGATTATAATGCATTTGTAAATGCAGCTAATTGGGGAGTTAGTTTTGCAACACCACATGCTGAGAAAGTAGAAGAAGAAGACTTAGGTGGTAAAGGTAAATAAATTAAAGTAATAGTTGAAAAGCTATTGCTTTTTTTGCTTTTTACGCTTGTTTTTGCCTATTTTTCTTTACAAAATTAAATATTGTAGTATAATATGAAACGTTTAAAAAAGATTGTTTAATTATTTACTTTATTTATTATTAATGATATACTTAAATATATTATAGGGGTTTACTTGGAGGTTTTATTATGATGAATATATGGAGGAATATCTGTATGGGCTTAGACTCTATTGTCTTTGGCCTTATAGAAGGTATATTCCAATTAATTATAGACTTGGCTAATCTAGAAATTTTTTCTCAATCTACAATTAATGAATTTGCTAGTCGTATTTATATAATTTTAGGTTTGTTAATGTTGTTTAAGATAACTATCTCCTTTGTACAAATGCTTATTGATCCAGATAAAATGGATGATAAAGAGCAGGGAATGGGCAATATATTAAAAAGAGTTATAATATCTTTAGCTTTAATTTTCTTAGTTCCTTCTATTTTTAGTTTAGCTAGAGATTTACAAAATCGTGTTTTACCAATTATTCCTAAAGTAATTTTAGGAGTCACAGTAGACCCTGATACGGAAGATGAAAGCATTGAAGCAACAATGTCAAGTCTTGGACAGGCAATGGCTTTTTATTCATTTTTACCATTTTTTAATTATGATAATAATACATGTGATGATGGTTCAATTCTAGGAACTGGTACTTATTTAAGTAATTCTGGAGCTAGTGGTGCTCCTGTTATATATTCAGTTCCAACCGCTTGGGTACATGTTAACGATAAAAATAGTTGTAGTACTAATAAAGATCAGTATAAATATAATTATCGTTGGTTAGTTTCAACTTTTGTTGGAGTTTATTTGATATTTACTTTAGTTGGTGTTGCCGTTGAAATTGCAATTCGTGCAATTAAATTTTCTATATGTGAAGTTATTGCTCCAATTCCGATTGCAAGTTATATAGATCCTAAAACTTCAAAACAGGCTTTTGATAATTGGGTTTCAACTTCTGTAAAAACTTATTTAGATTTGTTCTTAAATTTAATAATTGTTTATTTCGTTGTTTATGTTTTCTTAGCTGTTTTTAAACGGGATAATTTAGCAACCATATATTCTAAATTAGGAACTAATCCTTTAAGATATACGTTTGTTACTTTATTTATCATTATTGGCTTGTGTCAGTTTGTTAAACAAGCTCCTAAATTTTTTACTGATTTACTTGGTATTAAAGGTGGAGATGGTATTAGTAAGATATTCAAAGATGCTGCTGGTGTATTTGGAACGGCTGGAGGAGTTGCTTCGGTTGGAGCAATGTCGGCTATTAAAGCTAGAACAAAATCAGAAGAAGCAAGTGAAAGCGAAGGATTACAAAGACGAAGGGCTCTTGCTGCTGGAGTTAATGCTTCAGGAAGATTTCTAGTTGCTAGAATTCGAGGCAAGAAAACTAGAGAAGCCTTTGGTTCAGCAAGTAATGAAGCTCTTTCAGGAATTGATAGAGCTATTCAAAGAACAGCTAGTTATACTGTTCCAGGACAAAGAGCAACAAGTAAAGAAGCTCGTGCTGCTTCTCGAGGATATATGCGTGAACGTATTAGTTCAATAACTGGACATTCAACGGCTCTTGCTGGTTATGAAGCTGCTATCAAAGCAGAACAAGATGCAATTAAAGGTGATGATGATGTTGCTAATATGGCTAAAAATCATAAAATATTTAAAACTTTAACTAAAAGAGCCGAAACAGTTGCAACTTATACAGTAGAAGAAATGAAAGAAAATCTAAGAAGAGAAATTAATGATTTAGAAGCTGAAGCTGCTCGTGGTCCTTTATCACGCGACAAAAAGATTAGATTAGATTCACTTAGAAAGAATTTTGGAACTGAGTTATTAAATGAAGATGGCACTGGAACTGGAAGGTTTGCATATAACTGGTCTAGAGTAGATAATCAAAAAGTAAAAGATGAACAATCAAATATGCGACTTTCTATCG